>WLEG01000055.1 GCA_009704425.1 Actinomycetota bacterium
CGACGACGAGGAGTTGGGGTCGTTCGCCGGGAGCGTGGTTTTGATCGCGAATTACACCGAGGACTGCGTACGCCGCACGACACCGGACGGCGACAAACTGTTCCTCGTCTATCGGCAGGTGTACGAAGCCCAACGAATCGACGTGTCTCCGAGCGAGGAAGTGACGCACATCGTCGTTCGCAGCATCATGGGAGACGGAACACCGGTCTCGTGGATCTCGACGGATGTGATCCCTCTGGGCTCAGAGGGTTGACGCAGTCTCGGCTCGGAGCCGATCCTGGAACCACGCCACGGCGATCTCGTGCTTGGGGCTCAAGGGCCCGCCTCGATACGCGCCCGAGTCGATCGCCCGCTGCACCTGCTCGCACATGGCCTGATCCTCGTCGAGCACCACGTTGGACATCGTCAACATCGCCTCGATGTCCGACTCCGACGCGGACTCGGAGTAGTAGTCGTAGACCACGTGGGTTCGGTTCGGGCCGACGGGGATGATCCGCTCGACGTTCATGCCGTCGGCATAGATGTTGAGGGCGAGGTTCGGATACCTGAACAACCAGGCCCCGCCTGAAGGTGAACCCTCCGTGGTGTCGCACGTGTGGTGGCAATATCCATCCTCGGGGACCGACACCCGGTAGGTGCGCATGTCGAGCGCGCGCGTGAGCGACGGATGGATCAGTTGAACGTGGTAACCCTCGAGGTAGTTGTCGACGTACGTCTTCCAGTTGCACTCGAGCGTTCTGACCATGCGACGAACGAATCGGAAGCGATCGACCGGAAAGCGACCGACGACTTCAGGTAGCCCACCGAGGTCGTCCAGAAGTTCGGAATCCCCGCGCCGCACACGCACGAAAACCATTCCGCACCACACGTCGACGTCGATGGTCGTGAGCGCTCGTTGTTCCGGACACAGGTCGTCGGACTCACCGAAATCCCGTGCCGAGACCAGGTCGCCGTTCCAGTTGAAGGCCCATCCGTGATAGCGACACACCAGGTTCCCGGTGACACCCTGGCCCGGCCACAGGATGGGGCCCGCGCGATGCGGGCACACGTTGAGGAACCCCACCAGTTCTCCACCGGGACGACGGGCGACGACCACCGGAAAATCCGCGATCTCGGCGGCGACGTACGACCCGTCGGTGGCGATCTCGGATTCGGCGCAGAACATCAACCATTGATCGGACCAGACGGAAAAACGCTCGCGTCGATACCAATCGGGGTCCCGATACAGATGGGGATCGAGGGCGACGACCATGTCAGAGACCCATGTCCTTGGCGATGATGCTCTTCATGACCTCGGTGGTGCCCCCGTAGATGGTGGTGATTCTGGCGTCGGCGTAGGCGCGGGCGATGGGATACTCGCGCATGTACCCGTAGCCGCCGAACAACTGCAGACATTTGTCGGACACCCTTTTCAGCAGCTCGGTGCACCAGTACTTCGCGGCGGCCGCCTCGGCCGCCGACAGGGTGCCGGCGTTGAGCGCCAGAATGCACGCGTCCACGTAGGCCTGAGCCACGTCGACCTCCGTACGTTGCTCGGCCAGAACGAATTTGGTGTTCTGGAACGCCCCGATGGTCGTGCCGAACGCCTTGCGCTCCTTGACGTAGTCGAGGGTCCATCCGACGCACGCCCGGGCGGAAGCGAGGCTGGCCACGGCGATCGACAGACGCTCCTGAGCGAGATTCGATGTGAGGTAATGGAAGGCCCGACCCTCGTCGCCGAGCCGGTTCTCCACGGGAACCTCCACGTCGGTGAAGAACAGTTCGGCCGTGTCGGCGCTGGTTTGGCCGATCTTGTCGAGGTTGCGACCGCGTTCGAAGCCCGGCATTCCGCGCTCCACGACCAACAGCGACATGCCGGTGTGGCGTTGGGAGGGATCCGTCTTGGCGGCGACGATCACGAGGTCGCTGTTGATGCCGTTCGTGATGAAGGTCTTCGAGCCGTTCAGGATGTAGCGGTCACCGTCACGACGCGCGGTGGTGGTGATGCTGGCCAGATCACTTCCCGTTCCCGGTTCGGTCATGGCGATGGCGGTGATCAACGCGCCCGAAGCGATACCGGGTAACCAGCGCGCCTTCTGGTCGTCGTCGCAGATGTCGGTGAAGTACGGAGTCGTGATGTCGTTGTGAAGCGTGATGCCGTTTCCGGCACCGCCGATCCCGGCCAGGGCCAATTCTTCGCCGATGATGGCGTTGAAGCGGAAATCGTGGCTGCCACCGCCACCGAACTCCTCGGGCACGGCCATTCCGACGAACCCGCTGGCGCCGGCCTTGGTGTACAGCTCGCGCGGCGCGATGCCGTCCTCCTCCCAGCGGGGGTAGTCGGGAGTCACTTCCTTGGCGATGAAGGACCGGAAGCTCTCCCCGAACGCGAGATGATCATCGTCGTACAGGGA
The DNA here is from genome assembly GCA_009704425.1 of Actinomycetota bacterium. Taxonomy (GTDB): domain Bacteria; phylum Actinomycetota; class Acidimicrobiia; order Acidimicrobiales; family Ilumatobacteraceae; genus Casp-actino8. The sequence goes on from WLEG01000055.1 coordinate 2,394, forward strand.
TCGATTCATGCTCCCTATTCTGCCCTCAGGCCCAGCCTCCGGCATAAGCGACGAACTGTCCGGTGGTGAAGCGGCTCGTGCCGTCGAGGAAGGCCATGCAGAACGACGAGAATTCGTCCATCGTCCCGAGTCGTCGCATGGGAACCTGGGATTCGATCTTGGCGCGGACCTCGGGGTCGGTCGCTCCGGATGCCTTCAAGAAGGCGGGGAAGTCCATGAAGTTGGTCCCGATGGCGTTCACCTGAACCCCGGTGCGGGCGACCTCGTCGGCCACGTTCCGAACCAGCATCGTCGCCGCCGCGCGCGCGGACGAGTACAACGGTGCGCCCGGAGAGGGTCGCGCCGCGGTGGCGCTGGTGATGACGAGAACCTGACCGGATTCCTGAGCCGTCATGACGGGCACGACCGCGCGCAGGAAGTTGTACGGGGCCTCGACGCATCCGACCAGCACGTGGCGCAGTTGATCCAGTGTCGAATTGACGAATCGGCCGGTCACGATCTGTCCGGAGAACATCACGGCCGAGTCCAGTCGACCGAAGGACTCCAACGCGATTCGCACGAGGGCGTCGGCATCCTCGGGCGCGGAGAGGTTGCTGTGGCCCACGCACGCCACCACGCGCGAGCCCATGCCCTCCAGGCGGCGGATCAGAGCCTCGTCGGGATCGCCGAGGACCAGGTCGAAGCCGCGCTCGGCGAATCTCTCGGCAAGATGGGGACCGACGTAGTAGCGAGTGTCGGAAACCAGCGCGACGGGGCGTGCGTTCATGTCCTGACAGTATGTAGTGACACCGCTATTGTCAATACAACGGCTGTCGTCGATTCACTGACGGCGGAATCGGCATCGGGGGAGACCATGAGCGAGAAATTCGAGGGACGTATCGGACGCACCGTCGCGGAGTCGGAGCCGTGGTGGCCCTCGCGTCCGCATCCCGGCGAAGAAGCCCCGAACGTGATCGTCATTCTCTTCGACGACATGGGATTCTCCCATCTCGGATGTTTCGGATCGACGTTGTCGACACCCAACATCGACGCATTGGCGTCCGAGGGTCTCCGCTTCACCAACTTCCACGTGACGCCCTTGTGTTCGCCCACGCGCGCGGCGCTTCTCACGGGTCGCAATCACCATGCGGTCGGAATGCGGCACATCTCGAACTTCAACAGCGGCTTCCCGCACATGCGCGGCCACATCGCGAACGAGGCGACCACCATCGCCGAGACCCTGCGCGAATCCGGCTACGCCACGTTCGCTCTCGGCAAGTGGCATCTGTGTCCGATGGCCGATGCGTCCGCCGCCGGACCGTTCGATCAATGGCCGCTCCAGCGCGGGTTCGACCGCTTCTACGGATTCCTCGACGGGGAGACCGACCAGTTCCATCCGGAGTTGGTGTACGACAACCACTGGATCGACCCGCCGGCCGGTCCCGACGAGGGGTACCACCTGTCCGAGGACCTCGTGACCAAGGGGATCGAGTTCATGCACGACTCGGTGAGTCTCCGTCCGGACCGACCGTTCTTCATGTATCTGGCGTTCGGTGCCACGCACGCCCCACATCAGGCTCCCGAAAGCTATCTGCGCAAGTATCGGGGGGCCTTCGACGAGGGTTGGGACGTCTTCCGCGAGCGCTGGTTCGCCCGACAGAAGGAACTCGGGGTCATCCCGGCCGACACCGTTCTGGCCCCGAGGAATCCGGGTGTCGAGGCATGGGACGACCTCTCGGAAAACCAGAAGCGCCTCGCGTGCCGACTGCAGGAGGCGTATGCGGCCTTCCTGGAGCACACGGACGATCAGATCGGTCGTCTGGTCACCGGTTTGAAGCGACTCGGCGTCGACGACAACACGGTCATCTTCCTCATGTCGGACAACGGGGCGTCGCAGGAGGGCGGACCGTTCGGAGTTCTCCACGAGATGAAGTTCTTCAACATGATCCTGGAGACCCCCGACGAGGCGATCGCCCGGATCGACGAGATCGGCGGCCCCCACTCCCACAGCAACTATCCGTGGGGCTGGTCGCAGGCTGGCAACACGCCGTTCAAGTGGTACAAGCAGAACACCCACGAAGGCGGTATCCACGTCCCCTGCATCGTGCGTTGGCCAAACGGTGTCTCGGGTCGGGGAGAGTTGCGGGATCAGTTCCATCACGTGAACGACATCGTTCCCACCATCCTGGAGATCACCGGGGTCACGGCTTCGAACACGTATCGGGGTCTCGATGTGATGCCGATCAGTGGTACCTCCATGAGATACGCCATGGACGACGCGACGGCCGCGACGCGCAAGCGGATCCAGTACTACGAGATGGGAGGGCACCGGGGAATCCACGTCGACGGATGGAAGGCCGTCACGCGTCACGTTCCCGGCATACCGTTCGGCGACGACGTGTGGGAGTTGTATCACGTCGACGTCGACCGGTCGGAGACCAACGATCTCGCCCTTCAGGAGCCCGATCGTCTCCGAGAACTCATCGCATTGTGGTGGGAGGAAGCCGAGCGAGAAGGAGTGTTGCCCCTCGACGACCGGGGACTCGAACTGTTCGGGGCGAAGTTCGCCGATCGGAGCGTTCATCCGACCTCCCGTACATACGTGTATCGGCCTCCGATGGCGCCGTTGCCCGCGCAGGCGGCAGCCTCGCTGGGCGGACGCAGTTGGGACATGGACGCTCACGTCACTTTGGAGCGGGGACGTGGAGGTGTTCTCTACGCGTCGGGGACGGAGAACTCAGGGTTCAGCTTCTACGTCGACGAGGGGCGCTTGATCTTCGACTACAACATTTTCGGAGAGCATCACGTGCTGGAATCGAACGTCGAGGTGCCCGCGGGGACATCGACCCTCTCGGTGAGGTTCCGACGCGACGGCAAACAGGGGATGGTGTCGTTGCTCATCGACGGAGTCGACGTCGGCTCGTTGGCGATCCCCTTCGTCATGCGGACGATGTCGAGCGTGGGACCGAGCGTGGCCTACGACCACGGTTCGCCCGTGGCGGCGGGATACGCCCACCGTCGCGACGGTTTCCCCTTCGAGGGTGATCTGGATCGCATCGAGATTCGACTGATCTCTCCCCGGGACCAGGGTGACGTCGCGGAAGCGGATCGGCGTCAGGCGATGGGACGCCAGTGATCGACACCGTGGGAGGCGTCGATCCGGACTCGCAGTAGGACGGTGTCCACCTCGGCGGTGATCCGCGCGCGTTCCTCGGAGCGCAAGCTGAGGGTGGCACCCTCGCTCAGGACGTGATCCTCCCCGAGGAGTCGAACGCTCCCGTGGCCCTCGAGCACCACGACCAATCGTGGTCGTCCGGCGGAAACGGTCGGTTCCAGTTCGAGGACGGAACCGGAACGAAGACGAAGCACATCCACATCGGCGAGACCGAGGGTCGCGTCGTACACGCCGGTGTCGGTGCGTTCGATTCCGTCGCCGATCGACGTCCACGAACGGTTGGACTCGTCGTGGCGAATGAAGGTCTGGCCGTGCCATGAACGGGCGGGTGCGCTGCCGTTGGGCAGTTTCATCTCGTGTTCCACCAGCGTCATGTGCTCCGCCGGGTATCCGATCTCGACGACTTCCATCCCGGCGGAGTTCTCGAGCACGCGGTGTCGTATGCCGGGCGGCTGGATCACGCAGTCACCGGCCCGCAGCACGAAGGGTTCGCCCTGGTCCTCGTAGACGACCTTCACCCAGCCTCGCCGACAGAAGATCAATTGGAACAGCACGTCGTGATGGTGCACGTAGTCCGGCACCGGTCCGGCGTCGCGAATGCGGATGTTGGAGGCGATCACCGCGCCTCCGAGCCGCGACGGCACGAGGTCGCGGTACTCCATGCCGGCGCGACCGACGTGCCACCGCCCGTCGGCATCTCCGGCCCCGACCGAATTCTCCTCGATCACCGGTGGAACCGTCAGACGTGCGGCGTCGGTGAGTCGAAGGACGATCCCGTCCGGTCCGTGAGTGTCGGTCGGCTCCGATTCGGCAGTACCGGATCGCTCGATGACGATCGTGACACCGGTGGGCGTCCCGACCCGGAGATCCAGCAGTGTTCCGTCCCTCACGAGTCGCGCCTCGCGGGGGGCGTCGGCCGGGTGGATACGCAGAAGGTCGAAGCCTCCCTCGGTCCGGAGGAACTCCACGGCGGCGGCGATCTCGGTCACCGGGACGCTCAATGACGTCGATGTCGTCTTCGCTCCGTCCACGGTCTTACTGTAGTGACCGTGTCCGAGAGTGTCCTGTTGAGATGTCGGTCATGACGACGGGCACGTTCTCGGGTCGCGGCTTCGACATCCACTACGAGGTCGTCGGCGAGGGTCCGCGTCTTCTGTTCTTCAACGGGTCCGGTTCCAGCATCTCGGTCGCGCGCCCCCTCATCGATGCGTTGGCCTCGTGCAACACCGTTCTGGTTCACGACCAACGGGGTCTCGGTCTGACGGAGGTTCCCGAGGGTCCGTACGAGATGTCCGACTACGCGAACGACGGCCGAGCGTTGTTGGATCACGTCGGCTGGGATCGCGCGGCGGTGTTCGGAATCAGCTTCGGCGGCATGGTCGCGTTGGAGTTCGCGGTGACCTACCCCGAGATGGTGGATCGTCTGTGTCTCGCCTGCACGAGTGCGGGAGGACAGGGTGGGTCGTCGTATCCATTGCACGAACTGGCCTCCTTGGACCCGGTCGATCGTGCGCGCCTGTATCCGACCCTCGTCGACACCCGTTTCGACGAGGCCTGGCTCGCCGAGCATCCCACCGACGCCGCGTTCCTCGCGCCGCGTCCGGCTCCGACCGGACGCTCGGCCCTCGGTGCCTCGTGGCAGCTCGACGCCCGGAGTCGCCACGACGTGTGGGATCGACTCGGGTCGATCGTCGCCCCCACCTTCGTGGCCAGTGGAGAGTTCGACGGTATCGCGCCGCCCGACAACGGTCGGTCGATCGCCGCTCGTGTCAACGGAGCCGTCCACGAGGAGTACCACGGAGGTCACATGTTCCTGTTCCAGGATCGGAGAGCTCTGCGCGACGTGCGTGACTTTTTGTCGAACAACCCGGAGGAGATGCGAACATGAACATGAGTTTCGAGGGTCGAGTGGTCGTGGTCACCGGCGCCGGTCGCAATCTCGGTCGCGAGTACGCGCTCGAGTTCGCCGCCCGTGGCGCATCGGTGGTGGTCAACGACCTCGGTGTCGGGCTGTCCGACTCGGACGGATTGGCGACGGCCCCGGCCACGAATCCCGCCGACGACGTGGTGCGGGAGATCGTCGAGGCAGGGGGTGAAGCCGTCGCCAACCACGACAGCATCGCCTCCGTCGAAGGTGGGCGATCGATCGTTCGCACGGCTCTGGACGCGTTCGGTCGGGTCGACGTGGTGGTCAACAACGCGGGCCAGGTGCGCATGGCACCCTTCGAGGATTTCCCCGAGGAGAGCATCGACGCGCTGATCGACACGCAACTTCGCGGAACGTTGAACGTCAGTCGCCCCGCGTGGAAGTGGATGAAGGACAACGGTGGTGGTCGCATCGTCAACGTGTCGTCCGGCGCGGCGTTCGGGGGAGTACCGAACGGAAGTGTGTACGCGATGGCCAAGATGGGAGTGATCGGCCTCACGCGCGGGATGGCGAGCGAGGGTGCTCCATACGGCATCCACGTCAACGTCGTGGTCCCCTACGCCAAGACGCGCCCCGGAACGTCGTTCGGTCCCATCCCGTGGTCGGAGGAGCTGGGTCGATGGTTGAGTCCACATCTGGTGGCGCCACTGGTGGTGTGTCTGGCGCATCAGGAGTGCTCGCTCAACGGTGAGACGATCAGTGTCGGTGGTGGTTGGGCCGGTGGGGTTCGGATCGAATTGAGCGACGGTTACACGAATCGCGAGGCGACCGCCGAGGACCTCGTGGCCAACATGGCGACGGTCATGTCCGAGGCCCGTTCTCCGCTCACGGCCACCTCGTCGAAAGCCGTTCGTCATCTGATGGCCGGGTTCCGACCGTGACCTCCTCCACGAACCAACTGAACGAGCTCGGCTTCTACACCCTGCCGGGTGCACCCAAATCCCCCCGTGATCTTCTGAAGGAGGTCGCCGACGCCGAGGCACTCGGGTTGGGCTCCTGCTTCATCTCCGAGCGTTTCAACATCAAGGAGGCCGTGACCCTGTCGGGCGCGGTCGGTGCCGTCAGCACCAATCTCGGGATCGCCACGGCGGCCACGAACCACAACACGCGTCATCCGTTGGTGACGGCTTCCTACGCGACGACGATGCACCGTCTCACCGGTGGAAGGTTCACCCTCGGCATCGGTCGTGGCATCGGGCCGATCTACCGGGCGTACGGACTGCCCGCGGTCACGACGGCCCAGATGGAGGACTTCGCGTCCGTCATGCGCCGATTGTTCCGAGGGGAGGTGATCCTCGGACACGACGGTCCCATCGGGAAGTATCCCGTCCTGGCGTTGGACCCCTCGTTCGACGAGAACATCCCCTTGGGGATCACCGCTTTCGGTCCCCAGACACTCGCGCTCGCGGGTCGGGCGTTCGATTGCGTCGTGCTGCACACGTTCTTCACCGACGAGACCACGAAGCGTTGCGTGGAAACGGTCAAGCGCGCGGCCGAGGAGGCCGGCCGCGACCCCGCTTCGGTGCGGGTCTGGTCCTGCTTCGCGACCATCGGCGATCACATCCCGGAGGATGTCCGCTTGAAGAAGACCGTCGGACGACTGGCCACCTATCTGCAGGCGTACGGGGATCTGATGGTGACGACGAACCGCTGGGACGCCGATGTTCTGGCCCGGTTCCGTGACGACGGGTTCGTGAAGGGTTTCCGCGGCGCTCTGGACAACACGGCGACCACCGCCGAATTGGAACACGTGGCGACCTTGATCCCCGCGGAGTGGTTGGCACCGGCGGCCACCGGATCGGCGGAGCAGTGCGTCCGTGCGATCCGTGCCCAATTCGACCTCGGCGTCGACGGTGTGATCCTGCACGGGGCGAGCCCGGCCGACCTGGCGCCGATCGTCGCGGAGTACCGCCGCGACCGGAACCACTCAGCCTTCACCAGGTTGGCGGCGAACCCGGGTTTGTGAGACAAAACCTCTGCTAACGTCTCACGGGGAGGTCGACATGAGCGACACGCAGGACATCATCGACTGGGCCACGGATTACGACATCTTCGATCCTCGGTACGTCAACGACCCGTTC
>WLEG01000056.1 GCA_009704425.1 Actinomycetota bacterium
CAGCGTGGTGGGCACCAACAGCGAACAGACCTACAAGCGCTACCTGCGTCCCGGTGACCGCCTCACCATGCGCACCGTGATCGACAGCATCAGCGACGAGAAGACCACGGGTCTGGGCACCGGCCACTTCGTCAGCACCCGCCAGGACTACTACGACGCCGACGACCAGTTGGTCGGTTCGATGCTCTTTCGTATCTTCCGCTTCCAGCCCAAGGCGAAAGCGCCTGCGGCCAAGCCCAAGCCTCCGCGCCCCCGTCCGGCCACCACGCACGACAACCAGTGGTGGTTCGACGAACTGAACGAGGGTCGTCTGTGCGCCCAGGCCTGCGCCGACTGCGGTCGGGTTCGCTTCCCCACCGGCCCGTTGTGCCCGTCGTGTCACTCGCGCGCCTACGACAAGGTGGAGATGCCCATGTCGGGAACCATCCACAGTTACGTGGTGGCCCACTACCCGCAGGTGCCCAGTTTCGATTACCCGCTCCCCATCGTGCTGGTCGACATCGACCCCGGCACGTCGCACGCCGGCAAGACCGGCAACGACAAGGTGCGCATGATCATGAACACCGCCGACAGCCCCGAGTCCGCGCTTGCGGTGGGTGCACGCGTGCGCATCGAGATCCGCGCCACCGACCCCGACATGAAACTTCCCTTCGCCATCATCGACTCGACTGGAGCGACATCATGAACTTCGACCTCTCCGAGGAACAGCAGGTCATCAAGGACCTCGCCCTGCAGATCTTCGCCGGGCACGCCACCGTCGAGCGCGTGAAGGCGGTCGAGAAGGCCGATGGTTTCGACCGCGACCTGTGGGAGCAACTCGCCAACAGCGGCATCCAGGCGCTGTGCGTGCCCGAGGAGTTCGGTGGCAGCGGTTTCGGTGCCGTCGAACTGGCGTTGGCCCTCATGGGACAGGGTCGCAACGTGGCGCCGGTTCCGCTGTGGCTGAGCGGTGTCACCGCGTTGGCGTTGGCGGATTTCGGTAGCCCGGCCCAACAGGCCGCTCATCTGCCCGGCATCGCCACCGGCGAGACCGTGGTGGCCATCGCTCTGGCCGAGCAGGGCGCCAACGACGTGATGCGGCCCACCGTGACCGGCACCACCGCGGGTGGCCGTGTGCGCATCACGGGCTACAAGCCCGCCGTGCCCTTCGCCCAACACGCGTCGCTCGCGCTCGTACCCGTCGACCTCGACGGCTCACCCCAGATCGCCCTCATCGATCTCCGTTCGACCAGCGGCGTCTCGATCACCCCGGTGGCCACCACCAATCGCGAACCGCAGGCCCACCTCGAACTCGACGTCGACCTTCCCGTGGATTCCATCCTCGGACACGGCGCCGGTATCGATGGTCGCGAGGCGCTTCGTTCGCTCTTCGAGCATTCGCTCGCGGCGTTGGCCGCCATTCAGGTGGGCGTCGCCGAGGGTTCGTTGGCCCTCACCGCCACGTACCTGTCGGGACGCACGCAGTTCGGCAAGCCGTTGTCGGCGTTCCAGGCCACCACGCAACGCGCCGCCGACGGCTACATCACCACCGAGGCCATGCGGGTGACCGCGCTCAACGCCGCGTGGCGGTTGAGCGAGGGCTTCGACGCACGACGCGACGTCGCGGTGGCCGCGTACTGGGCCAGTGAAGGGGCCCAGCAGGTGGTCACGGCGGCCCAGCACCTTCACGGTGGAATCGGCGCCGACATCGACTACCCCGTGCACCGCTACTTCCTGTGGGGAATCCAGTTGGCCAGCGTCCTCGGATCGGCCAGCGCCCACCTGTCCCGACTCGGCAACCTCATCGCCCGCACCTGAGAGACGACGAACCCATGACGACTAACCCCATGACGACGAACCCCATGACCCTTCCCGACACCCGCTCCTACGCCAGCGTGCGCGTGGGCGACGAGATCGCCCCGTTCGAACTGCCGCTCACCCGCACCCTCATCGTGAGCACCGCCATCGCCACCCGCGATTACCAGGTGGTGCACCACGATCCGTCCATCGCCGCCGAACGCGGCTCGAAGGACATCATCATGAACATCCTGACGTCGAACGCGTTCGCCGGCCGCTTCGTCACCGATTGGGCGGGACCGAACAGCTTCATCTCGTCGGTGAAGATCCGATTGGGCGCACCGAACTATCCGGGCGACACCATGACCGTCACCGGTTCGGTCACCGCCAAGGACGACGCCACCCGCACCATCACGGTGGCCGTGAAGGGCTCCAACTCCATGGGCGATCACATGAACGCCACGGTGGAGGTGGTGTTGCCGTGAGCATCAACCGTCCGGGCAACCAACTGGGCGGCAAGGCCGCCATCACCGGTATCGGGGCCACCGAGTTCTCCAAGGACTCCGGTCGCAGCGAGATGAGCCTGGCCAGTGAGGCCGTGGCCGCCGCCATCGCCGATGCGGGCCTGAAGCCGTCCGACATCGACGGCATGGTCACCTACAGCACCGACAACAACCCCGACGTCGAGATCGCCCGCCACGTGGGTATCGGAGCGTTGCGTCACTTCAGCCGTGTCCACTACGGCGGCGGCGCCGCCTGCGGAACCATCGTCCAGGCCGCCATGGCCGTGGCCACCGGTGTCGCCGACGCGGTGGTGTGTTACCGCGCCTTCAACGAACGCAGTGGCCGTCGTTTCGGCGCGGGTGTGCAGGACCTACCCCTCGCCGCCACCGCCGAGCGCGCGCAGTTCTCCTGGACCACACCATTCGGGCAACTCACCCCGGCCTCGTGGGTGGCCATGGTGGCGCGTCGCTACATGCACCTCTACGGCGCCACCTCCGAGGATTTCGGACGCGTCGCGGTGGCCGGCCGCAAGCACGCGGCCAACAACCCGGCCGCGTGGTTCTACAACGAACCCATCACGCTCGAGGAACATCAAGCCAGCCGTTGGATCGTCGATCCGTTGCACCTGCTCGATTGCTGCCAGGAGAGCGACGGCGGTCAGGCCCTCGTGGTGGTCAGCGCCGAGCGTGCTCGTGATCTCCCCAACACGCCCGCCCTCATCGTCGCCGGTGCCCAAGGCGCCGGCGAGGAACAGTGGACCATGACGTCGTTCTTCCGCGACGACATCGCCCAGTTGCCCGAGATGAAGGTGGTCGCCGACGAACTCTGGACCTCGTCCGGACTCACCCCGGCCGACATTCAGACGGCGATCCTGTACGACCACTTCACGCCCTACGTGCTCATGCAGCTCGAGGAGTTCGGCTTCTGCGGTCGCGGCGAGGCCAAGGACTTCATCGCCGACGGCGCTCTCGAGATCGGCGGACGTCTGCCCATCAACACCCACGGTGGCCAGTTGGGCGAGGCCTACATCCACGGCATGAACGGCATCGCCGAAGCGGTCCGCCAGATCCGTGGGACGAGCGTCAATCAGGTGGATAGTGTCGAGAACGTCCTCGTCACCGCGGGGACGGGCGTGCCCACGAGCGGGCTGATCCTGGGGGTCGATCGATGAGCCAAGACACGAACGGAGCGTTGAGTTTCGAGAACCTCGACGTCATCTCCAACGAGGCCTACCGCAACGGCCCGCCCCACGAGGTCTTCGCCGAACTCCGACGCGAGGCGCCCATCGCGCGCCACCGCGGCATCGAGGCCGGCTACCCCGAATGGTTCTGGGCCCTCACACGGCACGCCGACATCGTCGAGGTCAGTCGCAAGTTCCAGGTGTACTCGTCGGCCAAGAAGGGTTCGCTCATGAACCAGGACCGCCCCGACCTGGAGGCGGCGCGCCTGATGATCGACCTCGATCCGCCGGACCACACCCGTCTCAAGAGTCTGGTCAACCGCGGCTTCACGCCCAAGGCCATGCGCATGCTCGAGGCGCACTTCCGCGACGTCGCGGTCACGCTCATCGAGGAGGCCCTCGAGTCCGGCGAGATCGATTTCGTCGACAAGGTCTCGGCCGAACTGCCCCTCATCGCCATCGCCGAACTGGTCGGCATTCCCGTCGAGGACCGTCGCAAGGTCTTCGATTGGTCGAACACCATGATCGGGTCCACCGATCCCGACTTCAACCAGGATCCGAACGCTCCGATGATCGCATCCATGGAGCTCTACGCCTACTCGAACGAACTGGCGTTGCAGCGAAAGGCCGATCCGAAGGACGACATCATCACCACGCTCATCTCCGAGCACGACGGTGACGTGTTGACCGAGCACGAGTTCGACCTGTTCATGTTGTTACTCGCCGTGGCCGGAAACGAGACCACCCGCAACGGCATCAGCCACGGAACGCTGGCCATGATCGAACATCCCGACCAGTGGGCCAGGTTGAAGGCCGATCCGTCGCTCGTCACCTCGGCCGTCGAGGAGATCCTGCGCTGGGGCACCCCGGTGAACAACTTCGCGCGCACCGCGGTGTGCGACGTCGAACTGCACGGCGTCACCATCAAGGAAGGCGAGACGGTGAGCATGCTGTACCCGTCGGCCAACCGCGACGAGGCCGTGTTCAAGGATCCGTACACCTTCGACATCACCCGCAACCCCAACCCCCACGTCACCTTCGGTGGAGGTGGACCGCACTTCTGCCTCGGCGCCAACCTGGCCCGCCTGGAAATGCGCATCCTGTTCGAGGAGTTGGCCAAGCGCGTCGACACCATCGAACTCACCGGAGAGGTGCGCAAGTTGCGCTCCAGCTTCATCCACGGCATCAAGACGTTGCCCGTGCATCTCACCCCCGCCAAGTAATCACGTCATCCCGCGTCAGGAGCACAACATGGGCAAGCCCGTCATCATCGAAGCCGGCCGTTCGGCCATCGGCAAGCGCAACGGCGCCTTCGCCGACACCCACGCGGTCACACTGCTCGGTCGCATTCAGGCGGGCGTGTTGCAGCGCGCCGGTGTCGACCCCACCACCCTCGGACAGGTGGTCGGTGGTTGCGTCACCCAGGCCGGCGAGCAGGCCAGCAACGTGTCGCGCACCGCGTGGCTGAACGAGGGATTGCCGTGGCAGGTCGCGGCCACCACCATCGACTGCCAGTGCGGCTCCAGCCAGCAGGCGAACCACATGATCCACAACATGATCGCGGCCGGGGTCATCGACTCCGGAATGGCCTGCGGCGTGGAGCACATGAGCAAGGTGTGGTTGGGCGCCAACGTTCCGCGCCTCGGCGAGGGTGCCGACGTGACGTTCCTGAACGGCAGTTCCAAGCCCGCCGACTTCGCCCTCGACATGCCCGATCAGTTCGGTGCGGCCGAGCGCATCGCCGGACGTCGTGGCATCACGCGCGCCGACGTCGACCACCTCGGCCTCATCTCCCAGCAGAAGGCCATTCGCGCCACCGAGGAGGGTCGTTTCGAGCGCGAGATCATCCCGGTGGAGGTCGTCGACGCCGAAGGCAACACGGTCGTGGTGTCCCGCGACGGCGGACTTCGTGAGACGACGGCCGAGAAGTTGGCGTCGTTGAACCCGGTGCTGCCCGACGGCATCCATACCGCCGGCAACAGCAGCCAGATCAGCGACGGCGCCGCCGCGGTTCTCTGGATGGACGAGGATCGCGCCCGCGCCGAGGGACTGCGTCCCCGCGCCCGCATCGTGGCCCAGTGCCTGGTGGGTGCCGAGCCCTACTACCACCTCGACGGACCCGTGCAGGCCACCGAGAAGGTGTTGGCCGATGCCGGCATGACCATGAAGGACATCGACATCGTCGAGATCAACGAGGCGTTCGCCAGCGTGGTGCTCAGCTGGGCCAAGGTGAACGGCGTCAGCCGTGACGAGTTGATGACCAAGGTGAACGTGAACGGTGGTGCGATCGCCCTCGGTCACCCGGTGGGATCCACCGGAAGCCGCCTCATCACCACGGCCCTGCACGAGTTGGAGCGCTCCGACAAGGAGTTCGCGCTGATCACCATGTGCTGCGGTGGTGCGGTCTCCACCGGCACCATCATTCAACGAATCAGCTGAGCTGGCATCCAGCGAATCGGCTGTATCAGCGCGTCGAGCGCACCAATCCCAAGCCGGCGGTGGCCACCAGCTCGCGCTGGATCTCGTTCACGCCACCACCGAAGGTGTTGATCTGAGCGGCGCGCGCGGCGCGCTCGACCTCGCCGTGGATGACCGCGCCGTCGGAACCGTCGCGCAGATGCGACACCGGTCCGAGGATGCCCTGCATGATGCGGTACACCTCGACGGCACGCTCGGTGCCGAACACCTTCACTCCACTGGCCTCGGCCGGTCCGAGCGTGTTGTCGGCCACGCTCTGGGCCAACTTCCACGTCATGAGGCGGATGGCGTCGAGCAACGCGTGGCACTTGGCCAGGTCCTGCTGGACCCAGGCCACGTCGATCATCTTCTCGCCGTTGGCACCGCCGGACGGGGTGACCCGACACCAGGTGGTGACGTCGTCCAGCAGACGCTCGGTGAGACCCGACAACGCGGCCAGACCCACGCGCTCGTGGTTGAGCTGCATGGTGATGAGCTTCCACCCGCCGTTGATCTGACCGATGACGTTCTCCTTGGGCACGCGAACGTCGGTGTAGTACGTGGCCGTGGTGACGACACCGCCCACGGTGACGATCGGGGTCCACTCGAAGCCCTTGGTGTTGGTGGGCACGATGATGATGCTGATGCCCTGGTGCTTGGGAGCGTCGGCATCGGTGCGACACGCCAGCCACACGTAGTCGCTCTGGTTGGCGCCCGACGTGTACACCTTGTTCCCGTTGATGACCCACTCGTCACCGTCGAGCACGGCGGTGGTGCGCAGGCTGGCCAGGTCGGTGCCGGCCTCGGGCTCGGTGTAGCCGATCGCGAAATTGATCTCGCCCTTCAGGATGCCGGTGAGGTACTGGTCCTTCTGTGCTTGGGTGCCGTGCGCCATGATCGCCGGTCCGACGGTGTTCACGGTGACGAACGGGAACGGCGCGTGCGCGCGCTGGATCTCGTCGAACATGATGAACTGATCGGTGGCCGGACGACCCTGTCCACCGAACTCCTTGGGCCAACCCAGACCCAGCCATCCGTCGGCGCCCATACGGCGCACCAACTCGCGGAACAACGGCTTGCCCTCGCCCGACTCGCCCAATTCGGCGCGCACCTCGGGGGTGAGCATCGCCGCGAAATACTCGCGGAGTTCCTTGCGGAGAGCCTGCTGGTCGGGTGTTTCGGCGAGGTACATGCCTGAACCCTACCCCACCATCTGACGACCCCTCAGAAACGGAGCGGGCGAAAATCCGGGGAAATTCTGTGACTCTTGCGGGCGATTCGTCCCCGTTGTTGTCAGTCTCGCGTCAATTCGGTTCGCGTCGGGGGTCGGGGGTCCGCCCCCGCTAGACACAGGGCGTGCATCTGATCCATTCGACGTCCGGCGACGTCCCCGGCGACGTCCCGGTGGAGGTGGCCTACGACCTCTCCGACCGTCCGCGGCCCGCGGATCGCCCCTGGATCGTGATGTCCATGATCAGCACCGCCGACGGGGCGGTGTCGCTCGAGGGGAACTCGGCGTTGCTCGGAGGCCCCACCGACCGGGAGATCTTCTTGCACCTCCACCGCTCGGGCGACAGCGTGTTGGTGGGCGCCGAGACCGTGCGTCAGGACGGATACAACCCCCTCCCCTCGCATCAGGTGTTGGTGGTGGTGTCGGAATCGGGCGACCTCGGACGCAACTCCGCGGCCCTCACCGCGACGGGGAACACCCGCGTCGTGAGCGGCGACGTGCGCGAGATCGTGCGCGACCTGCCCGGTCGGGTCTGCGTTCTGGAGGGCGGCCCGAACCTCAACGCCCAGATGCTGGCCGCCGATCTGGTGGACGAGATCTGCCTCACCATCGCGCCCCGCTTCGTGAGCGGGACGAGCCAACGCATCGCCACCGGCGCCCTGGCCCTACGCGAGCCGTGGCGACTGGCCCACATCGGAACCGACGACGGCTTCGTGTTCCTTCGCTACTTGCGCACGTCGTCGGGCGACTGAGGGACCGAGCCGAGTTTCGGCAAGGTGTTCGCCGGGGGCCGCTGGCCCAGGTTGAGTTCGATCGGGGCTCCGCTCTTGCGGAGCAACGTGGGCGGAACGCTCGCCGGGGTCGGAGGGTTCGGGGTGCGCGACAGAACAGTCGCGGACACCTCGGCGGCTTGGATGGCCAGGGTCTCCAACTTGTGGTGGCGATGCAGACGCACGCCCAGATCGACCTGAGCGAGGCTGCCGGCACCGAACTTGGTGAACATGTCGATGATCATGCCGATCTCCACGCCCCAACCGGTGGAGAAGGGAATGGCTTCCAGCATCGAGCGACGTCCCGCGAACTCGCCGGCCAAGGGCTGTTGCATGTCGGCGATGTCGGGGAAGAACATGGACAGCAGAGGTCGCGCCACCAGTTCGGTGGTACGACCGCCTCCACCGAGATGCGAGGGCCGTTCGTAACTGGCTTTCACCAAGCCGACCTCGGCATCGATCAGGAGCGGCATCACCAGGCGCACGATCCAGTCCGTGGTGAAGCTGGTGATGTCGCCGTCGATCCAGACGACGATGTCGCCCTTGCTCGCCAACAGGCTCGACCACAACGCGTTGCCCTTGCCCTTGGCCACGCCGTGGAAGAAGTGGATCCAGTCCACGTGCACCACGGTGGCGCCGGCCTCCTCGGCGATCTCGCCGGTGCCGTCGGTCGATCCGTCGTCGAGAACGATGAGTTCGTCCACCAACGTGCCGAGCAGCGTGGGTTCGATCAAGCGCACCAGATCGCCCACGGTTTCGGCTTCGTTCTTGCACGGGATGCACACCGAGACGGTGCGCGAACCCTTCATCAACAACGCGGTCTCCAGGGTCCAGCCGGTGGGATCGAATGTCTTCACGCTCATGTCGCCTCGTCCCGCTCGCCCTAACCTGCGAACCATGTTCTTGTACGGCGTCGTGAACGCCTCTCCGGATTCGCTGAACGCCGATTCAATCGCTCTCGACGCTACCGCCGCCACCCGACGCGGTGAATACCTGTTGAACAACGGTTGCGACGGTATCGACCTCGGTGGCCAGGGCAGCACCGACAACGCCACCGTCGTGTCGTGGCAGGAGGAATGGGAACGCCTCGAGTCCATCGTGATCGCGCTGGCCGCGTTCGGCGTCCCGCTGAGCATCGACTCCTGGAAGCCCGAGGTCACGCGGCGCGCGTTGGCCGCCGGAGCCACCGTCATCAACGCCGCCGACGGCATGCAGACCGACGAGATGTGGCAGGTGGCCGCCGACTTCCGCGCCCCGATCGTGTTGCCCTTCCTGTCGGGGCCGAACCCACGCGAGATGGAGATGGTGCGCGCCGACCCGGTGAAGGTGATGCTTGAGTTCTTCGAGGCCCAACTGACGGTGGCCGATCGCTTCGGTCTGCGCGACCTGTGCATTCTCGATCCCGGCACCGGATTCGCACCATCGAACTGGCCCTGGGAGGAGCGTTACCTCTACCAGAAGCACGTGTACTCCAACCTCGACGCTCTGCGCGTCTTCGGGCTACCTCTCTACATCGCGCTCCCGTGGAAGGAAACCATGCAG
>WLEG01000057.1 GCA_009704425.1 Actinomycetota bacterium
CACGCCAACGAGGACGTGCCCGAGCCCGTTGTGGGCAAGGTGGCGGCTTCCACGGTGATGCCAACGGCCATGTAGATGCCCGAACCGGCCAGCACCACGGTGTGGTTACCCGCCGCCAGGTCCGAGGGCAGGCTGGCGCGATCGGAGAACGTGCCATCCGAACCCGCCGTGAACGCCTTCAACAGGCGTGGCGTCGACATGATCACCAGTTCCGCCGAACCCGAGTTCGGCAGGCCGGCGCCGGCCACGTTGATGACGCCACCGGGACCGATCTCCAGCACACCGGTCGCCGACAGGTTCGCGGCGGCGTTCGACGCGTTCACACCGGCCAGCAACAACGCCGACGAGGGTGTGGTGAGCAACAAGACGTCCTCGACGGGAACATCGACCGCGTTACCGCCGGCGTCCTGGGCCAGGCCGCGCAGCACCGCACCCGTGGTGGTGTTGGACACCGTCACGTTCGACGTGGCGCCCTGCGGGAGGCTGGCCTGGAAAGCAGTCAAGAGTGCAGCACCCGCGGCCTGAATCTCGGCCACTTGGGCCTGGGTACGGGCCGACGGTGCGGTGGCCGCGGCCGCGGCCGCCGAGGTGCCCACGCTGAGGATGGTGGCCGTGACCGGCGAGCCGTTCACGATCACCGTCGCCGAGCCGGGCAACTGGGTCAACTGCGACTGGTTGGACGAGTTCACCAACTGCGGCGCGGCCACCACCGTGGTGGTCGGACCGGACGCCACCGTGGTGGTGGGAGCGAGCGTCGTGGGTGCTGAACCAATGGTGAGTGCCTGTGTGATCACACCGCCGGGCGTGGTGATGGAGATCGTGTAGGTGCCCGCGCTGAGCGCCGGCACCGTGATCGAGATCGATCCGTCGTTGGCGACCGTGTACATGGCCGCCGTGCCATCGATGGTGACCGCGGAGGCTCCGGTGAAACCCGCCCCGGTGATGGTCAGCGAACCACCCGAAGGACTGACGGTTGCCGGGCTCGACGAGACGGTCGGAGCGACCGGCCAGATCACCGCGGTGGGAGCGAAGGAGTCCGTGTTCTGCCCGTTCGCAGTCAGGGAACCCAGCTGGGATCCCCAGTTCCCCCAGCAGAACAGGGCACCGTTCTCCAGCGCGCAAACAGTCTGTGCAGAAATCGCCACGTCAGCGACGTTGGTGTTGGCGAAACCGTTGGTCGACGACACCTTCACCGCGGTCGCGACGGAGTTCGCCGCACCACCGTCGCCCAGCGATCCGGCAAAGTCGGAGCCCCAACAATAGAGAGCAGACGACTTCAACGCACACGACGACGTCGAACCGTTCACGACGCGCGACACGGTCGCGTTCGTGAAATCCGCAGTGTTCCCGATCGTTGCCGGGGGCCAGACAGGCCCGGCTGAACCACCGGGCGACAACACGCCGGCACTGTTGTTACCGAAGCACCGCACGACACCGGCGTCGACCACGCAGGTTCCTTCCTCACCGATCGATATCGCATCCACGTTGCCATTGGTGAACGTGCCGCCGTTGGGCACGAGCGTCGCGAAAAGCAGGTTGTTGGTGGTGCTGTAAGTCGGCGCGCCACCAACCGCCGATGACATTGTCATGCCCCAGCAGTAGATCTTCTTGTCGTTGGCCTGACCCATGTCACGCAACACGCAACCGTGCTTGCCGCTCATTCCGAGGTCCGTGAGGGCGCCGTTGATGAACGGGCTTGCATCAGCGGCCATCCTCGGCACGTTCGAGCCATCCGTTGCGGCGCCATCGGCCATCAGGCCGTATTGGTCGTTGCCCCAGCAATACAGCATGCCGCTCTTCAGACCACAGGCTCCGTTGTTGGACACCGCGATCTTGGAGAATCCCGAGTTCACGACCGGCGGAGTCGCCGTGTTGTTGTCGGCCACCTTCGTCATGACAGTACGGTCGACCGAGGTTCCATCACCGAGTTGATTGGACATGTTCCAACCGGAGCAGAAGACAACTCCGTTTTCGATGGCGCACATCGACATCACACCAATGGCCACGGCCGTGACGTTGGTGTTGGTGAAACCCGACGCCTGATTCGCCGGAACCTTCTTGGGGTACGAGACGGCGACCGTGTCACCCATACCGAAGCGGCCCGTGGCGTTGACACCCCAGCAGTAGAGCTCCTTGTTGGAACCCGTCTGGGTGATGGCACAGAAACCCGCGGAGTTGAATCCGAAAGCACCGGGAACACCGACGATGTCGATGACCGTTGGCGCGGTGGCGACGGCCGGTGACGCACCGGGCAGAACCATCGAGCCGAGCGAAGCGGCAAACAATGCGACGACGGACAGAACACGCTTCATGAGCGAGGAACCTTTCGTAGAGAGAGAGGGAGGATGTAGAGGATCTGGTGGCAGGAACGACCAAGAATTGGTCGTTCCTGCCACCAGAAGAACCAGTGGGACTGTCTGCTCAGCGGGCGAGGAGGGTGAGTCGGCGCGAGCGCACCAACACCGCGGCGAACACCAGGGTGAACAACGCGATCACCACGGTGCGGCCACTCTCCTCGGTCAGACCGGTCGTGGGCAACGCCGACGGAACCACGCGCAGACCCATCACCGCATAGGTGGTTCCGCTCGCCACCACCAACGTGTGGTCGCCCACACCGATGGAGCTCGGCAACGTCGCGGACTGGCTGAGATCACCGGTAGCCGTGGTGGTGAAATTCGCCAGCAACGTCGGCGTCGACATGGCCACGATCTCGCCGGGGGCACTCGCACCCAGACCCGAACCGACCACACCAACCGTTCCACCGGCACCCACCTGGTACTTGCCGTCGGAGGTGATGTTGGCGTTGTCCGAGCCGATCATCAGCGACAACGACGGACCATCGAGGATGACGATGTCTTCCACCGGAACGTCCTTCGAATTCCCGTTGGCATCGAACACCAAGTTGCGCATCACGGCGCCCGTGGACGTGTTCACCACCGCGACGTTGGTGACCGCTCCCGCGGGCAACGATGCCAGGAAGTCCTGCAACAGGGCCTGACCCGCCGCCTGAATGGCCGCCACCTGAGCCGGCGTGCGCTGCGAAGCCGGCGTACGCGCCGCCGAGATTTCCACGCGCGTGGTGTCAACGGAGACCGACTGACCGTTGATGATCATTCCCTCGGATCCGGGGTCACGCTCGAGCAGCGCCTGATTGGCCGAGGTCACCAGCGTCGGCGCCGGAGTCGAGCCCCCACCCGAGAACCCGGAAACACTGAACTTGACGAGTGCGGTCGCGTTCCCCATGCTGGCACCACCGGCGAAGAGGAAACCGTCTCCGAATGCGATCGGCGGATTCCCGTAAAACTCCACCTCACAGGTACCACTGGTGAGAACTGCAGGGGACGTCACGCCAGAGGGAAGCGCTCCGGACGAGTCCAAGACGGCAAAACCAGCGCTCATCGACTGCATGCCGGAACCTCCGGTCAAGATCACCGAACCACCGCTCAACGGAACGAGCTCCCACGGGCTGAAGGATCCGAGCGCGGCCAACGAGGCAGTGCCCGCGTTCCCATAGGTCGTATCGATGCTGCCGTTCGCCTGTAGACGCATCACCGATCTGACCGACTGCATCATCGCGCTCGTGTCGGAATGGATCACGTAGATCTTGTCACCCACCACCGCAACCGAGTTGGTGCTCTCCCGTGTCGACTTGTCGATGGTCACCACACCGCTCGTGCCGAAGGACGTGTCCACCACACCGTTGGCGTCGTACTTGGTGACCGTCGCATCGGCACTTTGCGCCGTACTGCCGGGGATGAAGAAACCACCCGAGGGATGTAGCGAGAATTCGTACGCGGAGCTGGACAAGGTCAGGTCACCGGATCCACCGAAAGTCGAGGATTTGACACCCGTCGACGAAACCTTGGCGATCCGCGAGGACGTGCTTCCTCCCCCAACGGAGACCGAGGTCAAAGCGTAAATGTTGTCAGACGCGTCCACGTCGAAGCCCTGGACGTACGAGCTGGAGCCGCCGGCGACTGTCGCCGGTCCGTACAGCACCGCCTTCCCGTTGGTCCCCCACGTCGAATCGATCGATCCGGCAGTCGTCACTCGAGTGACGAAGGACTCCAGGATTTGCTGGCTACCAGAACCAAATTGAGTACTGGACGTGGCGATCACCAATGATCCGTCCGACAACTTCTTCAGTCCATTGGAGAACTCTTGTCCGGCCATGTTGTTGGCGAAGAAGTCGAGAAGCACGTACCCGTTTGTGCCCCAAGAAGTGTCCACCAGACCGCTCGAGCTCAACTTGTACAACCGCGCATAGCTGTTCGACGACGGAGCGCCGCCGATGGTTTGGAAATTGATCAATACGTAGATGTTTCCGTCATTTCCGACAACGATTCCGGAAGGATTCGTTCGCATACCCGCCTCGGTCGGACCCCAGAAACCGCTTCCGCCGAAGTTCGGATCTCCGGTGAACCCGGAAACGTTCGATGTCACCGCACCCAACGCGCACGGCGCCCCGCCACCCCCGCCACCGCCGCCGGAGCTGATCGCAAACATGATGCTGTACTGACACGATTGCGATCCACTGACGACATTGATAATGACAGTGGCGTAGGAAGATGCTGTCGGCGTACCAGCCACTGCTCCGGTCTGAGGATTCAGAGTCAGACCATTGGGCAATGGGACTCCCGAAACCGTGAAGGTTGGAGTTCCTGAAAAACCAATCGGAGTCGGTCCACTCAACGACAATAGGTTACCGACCATTCCCGTTCCTGTTGTCGTTGAAGGTGTGACAGTGACACCACTGGTGCAGCCGCCGCCGCCACCGCCGCCGCCGCTACCGCCGCCAGAGATGTTCATGCTCACGTTCACAGAAGCTGACTGGTTTCCATTGGAGACGATCAAGGACGCGTAGAGCTCGGAGGAGGAAGTCGGAGTGCCCGAAATCACTCCAGTCTGAGCATTCAACGTCAGCCCGTTCAACGAAGAGGCCGTCGTTACGGTTGGCGTGGAGCTGAAGTTGTTGAAGGTCAAGGCCGACGAGGGCGAGATCGCGGTACCAACCGTGCCACTGATGGTGACGGACGAGGGAGTCACCGAAACCTGAAGTGGGGTGACATAGCTCTGAGTTGGGTTGGACGGTTCCGTGCCGTCGCCCACTGCATTGACGGCGACGACTTTCACGTAGTACTGGCCGCCAAGGCCGGTGCCGGTGCAGGAGAGATTCGTCGAGGTGAGAGCGGATTCACATCCCGACAGGGCAACGTACGAGCCGTAATACTGCGACGAGGCTGTCACGCGGTAGCCGATGACCGGGAAGCCTCCCGACGTCGACGGAGCGGTCCATGAGACCGTCATCTGACCCGGCGTCGTGGACGAGGCCTGGAGTGAACCAACCGCCGACGGGCTTCCGATGGTCGGACCACCGAGGCCGAAGCGCACGAGGCGCAACTTACTCGGAGTCCCAACGCCCCAGAATTGGCTACTCCCGGGCTTGGCAACTACGGCATCCAACCCGTACGGACTTCCGTATTCGCCGTACGTCGCGTCGAGAGGACCAGCCATCTGAGAGAAACCGTTCAGGTTGATGCGAGAGACCTTGCCAACGCCTCCGCCAACCACATACAGCCGATTGAGGGTGGTGTCGATAGCGATATCTGATGGACTTGTTTCCGTCGACGTCAATGTGACCGCGCCGATGAAGCCCATGGAACTCAGGTCGATCTTGAGAACTCGCGCAGCAGTTCCCCATCCCGCGTTGGCCAAAACGTATGCATGTGTCGAACTGGCGACTCCGTTGTAGCCCTGCGACATGTTCGCCGTCAGACCCGTGGTAGCTGTGTTGAGCGTGATGCTCGAAACGGCCGAGTTATCGAAGTTGGCCGCCGCGACGTTGATCTTGAAAACTTTGATCGAACCACCGCTCACGAAGTACTGAATTGCAAACAGGTTTCCACCCCCTTCGAAGGCGGCGATCAGGGATGGATTACCTGTGATCTGGAACGAGGCCGATACGGTCATCGTGGACGTGTCGATCTTCTGGACCCAGCCTTGCTCGGCGACCCGATACAGGAAACCGTTGATGACCGCCATGTTGCGACCCTCGACCTGGTGGCTTTCGACAAAGACGCTTCCCATGACAGTTAGATCGCTCAGTCTGACCTTGTGCACCATGAACGGTGAGCTGAAATACCCGAACGTCCCATCGGTCGTGGCGCCATTGAACGAGTTGTATGTACCGGTCACAACCTCCGAATCGACAAGTGTCATGTCGCTCAATCGGAACTTGAGGACCTCAGAGTCCATACCACTGGTTTCGTCGGTGCCCACATACACGTAATCCCCGGCGCTGTCGATGAACGTGGCCCGACCTTCCGTCGACATCGATAGACCCGGATCATGTTCGACGAACGTTTCAAAGGCTGGTGCCGCCACGGCTGGCGTCACCGCATCGCTTGCGACCGACGAAGTCGAGGTCCCCGATGAGTCCCCCGCGGTGGCGGTGAAGGTGTACGCGGTCCCGTTGGTGAGTCCGGTGACGACGCAGTACTTCACCGACGCTGCGCTCGTGAACGAGCACGTCTTGGAGTTGTCCTCGACCGTGGTGACCGTGTAGGTGACGGTGCCGGTACCCCCGGACACCGGCGAGACGGCAACCGATGCGCTCGAGTCCCCTGCGACAGCAATCGGCTTGGCCGGAACGGCGGGAGCCGCGCTCACATGTGCCACCTCCAGCGGAGATACAGCAAGCGACGACGCGACGAGTCCGAGACCGACAATGGAGCGACCGAAATTCTTCAAGATCTTTACCTGTTTCTACGACATGACTTCGAACGTCTGAGGATTCCCAACACGAAGTCGACACACCGACACCTCGACCGTAGCACAATGTTCTAGGTCGTTCCGTTAGGCGCTTGTCACAGCCCCCGAAACGCAAACGGGGCGGGTTTCGCGCGCCGGAGCGTCACGAAACCCGCCCCGAAGGACTGGGATGGGGTCAGGCTCAGATGCCGATGCGCTGGGCCAGCAACTCGCGGTGGTAAGTCGGGTCACCGAACAGCAGCTCGCTCGACTTGGCGCGCTTGAAGTACAGGTGTGCCGGGTGCTCCCAGGTGAAGCCGATGCCTCCGTGGATCTGGATGTTCTCGGCGGTGGCGTGGAAGTACGCCTCCGAGCAGTAGGCCTTGGCGAGCGAGGCGACCGAGGCCAATTCCTCGTTCATCTCGCTGGCGCACCACATGCCGTAGTAGGCGGCGGACTTGGCCGACTCCACTTCCAGCAACATGTCGGCGCACTTGTGCTTGATGGCCTGGAACGAACCGATGGGGCGACCGAACTGCACGCGCACCTTGGCATACTCCACGGCCATTTCCAGCACCTTCTGGGCGCCACCCACCTGCTCGGCGGCCAGGCCGACGGCGGCCAGGTCGAGCACGGTGTTCAGCACGTTCCAGCCGTTGCCCTCGGCGCCGATCAGCTCGGCCGGGGTGTTGTTGAACTCCAACTTGGCCTGCTTGCGGGTCTGGTCCATGGTGCTCAGGGCCGTGCGGGTGAGGCCGGCGGCGTTGCCGTCGACGGCGAACAGGCTGGTGCCCTTGCCGGTCTTGGCGGCCACGATGATCAGGTTCGCGGTGTGACCGTCGAGCACGAACATCTTGGTGCCCGACAGGGTGAACGACGAGCCGCTACCCGAGGCCTGCATGGTGATACCGCTCTCGTCCCACTTGCCCGAGGGCTCGGTGTAGGCCAGCGTCGCGATGGTCTCGCCGGCGGCGATGCCGGGGAGGTACTTCTTCTTGGCGGCCTCGTCACCCGAGTGGATGAGGGTGTTGGCGGCCAGGACGACGGTGGCGAAGTACGGGGCGCACAGCAGGGCGCGGCCCATCTCTTCCAACACCACGCCCAACTCGACGTAGCCGTAGCCCGATCCGCCGTACTCCTCGGGGATGTGCAGGCCCTGCAGGCCCATCTGCTCACCCATCTGCGACCACACAGCGGTGTCGAATCCGGTCTCGGTCTCCATCTGCTCGCGCACGGCGGTCTCGGGGCTCTTGGCCTCCAGGAACGCGCGCACTGTCTTACGGAGTTCTTCCTGTTCTTCGGAGAATGCAAAGTTCATGGCGATGAGTCTGCTGCTCGGGCGCCGGCTCGGGCAAATCCGTGTGTGTACCGCTGTGTACACACATTTCTCGCTGACGGACTAATGTGACGCCGTGTCCGAGATCGGAATCCGCCAACTGCGCATCGACGTGGCCGCCAACGTGCGGCGGGCCGGGGCCGGCGAGCACCTGGTGGTCACCATCGGCGGTCGTCCCGTGGCCCAACTGGGTCCGCTCGGGGCACCCGAGGGCCAAACCCGACTCAGCGACCTGATCGCCCGCGGTTCGGTGGTGGCACCGCGGCGCACGGGCGCGTTGCGACCGAACGATCCCGTTCCGGTGCGCGCGGCGAACCGCATCGACCGCTTGCTGCGCGAGATCCGATGACGCTCTATCTGGATGCGTCGGCGTTGGTGAGCGCGGTGGTGGACGGACCCGGTCGTGGCGTGGTGCTCGACGCCTTGGATCGTGACGCCGACTGGTGCGCCAGTGCGTTGGCGTTGGCCGAGGCGCTGGCACTGATCCCCCGCCTGACCGACGAGCCGGTGCTGCAGAACGACATCGAGGATTCGTTGCGGCTGCTGTGGGACCGCGTGGCCATCGTGCCGGTGGATCAGCAGTGTCTCGATCGCGCGGCGAACATCGCGCGCGAACAACCGGTGCACATGAGCGATGCCATCCATCTGGCCGCCGCCGATCGGCTGCCACGCCCGTTGTCGTTCGTCACCTTCGACGCGTCACAGATCCCCGTGGCGCTGTCGATGGGATTCGACGTCGTCTCCAGCTGAGCGTCAGGCCAACAAGCGCAGTGCTTCGGCCTTGGCCCACTGGTAGTCGGCCTTGCCCACCGGAGTGCGCACGATCTGATCCACGAACAACACCGCCTTGGGGCTCTTGTAGTCGGCCACCAGGGTGCGACTGAACGCCACGATCTCGTCGGTGGTGGCCGCCGTGCCCTCGCGCAACTGCACCAGTGCGGTGACCTGCTCGCCCCAACGTTGGTTCGGTGTTCCGACGACCGTGGCATCGAAAACTGCCGGATGCTGCTTCAACGCCGCTTCCACTTCCTCCGGATAGATCTTCTCGCCACCGCTGTTGATGCACACCGAACCACGACCGAGCAACGTGATCTGCCCGTCGGGCTCGATCTGGGCGAAGTCGCCCGGGATCACCCAACGCTGACCGTCGAAAGTGCGGAAGGTGGCCGCGGTCTTCTCGGGATCCTTGTAGTAGCCGAGCGGGATGTTTCCACTGCGGGCCAACTTGCCCACCTCGCCCACGGCGCACACGCGACCGTCGTCGCTGAGAACGGTGGTGTCGGCGCCCACCGTGAACCTCGGCGACGAGATGGCGGTGCCATCGTCGGCGCGCGCACCGGCGGCCCCGGTCTCCGACGCGCCGAAGCTGTC
>WLEG01000058.1 GCA_009704425.1 Actinomycetota bacterium
AGGGGCGGGTCAAACGCACGAACGACGCCGCCAGCAGGCCCGCGCCCCAGGACACCGCACCCTCGCGGGTGGAGACCGAACCGCCGATACGCAGGACTCCGGCCACCGGGACGTCGCGCGGACCCTGGAACACCAGAGCCGGTCCCCCGCCCTGCAGTCCCCACCACACCGAGACGATGCCGATGATGGCCGCGGCCACGCAGATGGGCACGGCCAGGGTTTCCCGAGGCATCCGCGAGGCGAGAACCAAGGAGAACACCGCGCTCAACAGCAACATCACGCCCACCGCCGAGAGGGCGAGGAACAAGTGCTGCAGAACCCCCGACACACCGAGTCCACCGAAGTCCCCGCAATCCACCATGGCCCGCATCGGCATGGTGGGGTCGTCGTACGGAGTGACCTGCAGCAACTGGCACGGAGTGCCGTCGGTCATCTGCGGCAGACCGTCGATGAACTTCACGGTGAACGAATCGGACATGGTTCCGAGGATCAACAACGCGACGCATCCGAGCAACACCATCACCAAGCCGGTCATGGCGTCACGTTGCAGGCGACGACTGGCCTCGTGCGGCAACCAGTTGTTGCGGCGAATGGAGCCGCGCTTGTTCCCACCGAGTTTCATCATCGTCGATCTCGCATCCGCTATCCGACCCGGCGATTCGAACGTTGACCGCCGATGGGCAAGACCCGCACGAGATGGTGCCAACGACAGGCACAACACGCTTCGACCACGTACGCCGTGTACTCCTCGGGGCGTCGGTGGAACTGCGCGAGTTCGTTGTTGTCGGCGACCACCTTGCCGTGGGCGGCCAGCCGCGGTCCGAACACGTAGGTGACGAGAACGAGGTTCGATTCGACGCAGATGGGACACCGGGTCTCGGTCTGCTTGCCGACACCACGGGCCGCCCGCATCAGCTCGGGATGCGCGTCGCACACTTCCTCGCGTCCGAGTCGGCCGCGGTGGTACTCGTTGATCAGGTGGCGTCGCGCCATGCGATGGTCGACCAAGCCCGACCGGAACGAGGCGACACCGCGGAACGAACCGCTGTCGAACGTGTCGCGGGTCCTGGCCATTGGAACGAGAGACTACCCGTCGCCGTTCAGTGGCCGAGATCGGCGCGCGCGGTCACCCACCACGCGTCCAGTCGTCGCCGAATCTCGTCGTCGCCGATCAGGCCCTCGTCCAAACGGATCTCGAGCAGGAACTTCATGGCGCGTCCCACGGCGGGTCCGGCCGGGATGCCCAGATGCTCCATGACCGCCGTTCCGTCCATCTCGGGTCGGATGGCCTTGAGCTCCTCGCGGGCGGCCAACTCGGCGATGCGTTCCTCGAGTTCGTCCATGCGCCGCGCCAGCCGGGCGGCCTTGCGTTCGTTGCGGGTGGTGCAGTCGCAACGCGTGAGCACGTTGAGTTCCGGTAGCAACACCCCGGCGTCGTTCACGTAACGGCGCACCGCCGCGTCGGTCCATCCCATCTCGTAGGTGTGGAACCGCAGATGGAGTCGCACCAACTCGGTGACCGCGTCGTTGTCCTCGTTGGAGTACTTGAGGGCGGTGAGGCGCTTGCGGGTCATCTTGGCGCCCTTGACGTCGTGCATGTGGAACGTGGTGCCCTTGCCCTCCACGAATCCGCGGGTGGCCGGTTTGCCCACGTCGTGGAACAGTGCGGCGAGTCGGGTGATGCGGAAGTCGAACTCCGGATGCGCGTCGGGGCGCACGTTCTCGATGACGGCGAGCGTGTGCGTGAGCACGTCCTTGTGACGGTGGATCGGATCGTTCTCCAGGCGCATCGCCGGCAGCTCCGGCAGGAAATGATCGGCCAAACCCGTCTCCACCAGGAACCACAGGCCCGCGGTCGGCGAATCCACCACGATCAACTTGTCGAGTTCGTCACGGATCCGTTCGGACGACACGATCGACAGACGGTCCTTCATGTTCTTGACCGCGTCCACCAGTTCGGGGACCGGCTCCATTCCCAGGCGGGCGATGAATCGGGCCGCTCGCATCATGCGCAACGGGTCGTCGCTGAAGCTGATCTCGGGATCCAACGGAGTGCGCAGGGTGCGGGTCAACAGGTCGGCCGCCCCACCGAACGGGTCCACCAAGGTCGGCGAGTCGCTCGTCACCTCGAGCGCCATCGCGTTGATGGTGAAATCCCGACGCGACAAGTCCGCCTCGATGTCGTCGGAGAACTCGACGTCGGGTTTGCGGGTGTCGGCGTGGTACGCCTCGGCGCGATGAGTGGTGATCTCGTACACCCGATCGCCCTTGCGGGCGCCGATCGTTCCGAAACGTTCGCCCTGCGTCCACAGGGCGTCGGCCCATCCCGACAACAGTCGTTTGATCTGGTCGGGGCGCGCGTCGGTGGTGGCGTCGAAGTCCAGATTCGTGTCGGCCCCGCCTCCGAGCAGATCGCGGACGGTGCCTCCGACCAGGTACAACCGGTGTCCGGCCGCCCGAAACATTCCGCCGATCTCGGACAACTCCTCCAGAACCGGAGCGAAACGATCGGGGATCACGGGTTCAGGTTATGACCCGCGGCAATCCAAAAGTCGCGGATCTCGGCGATGCGAGCCGTCGCCTCGTCGGTTCCGCCGGAGGTCTCGGGCTCCGGTCGGTGCGTCGATCCGAGAAGTGCCGACACCGTGGCCGCCGTGCTCATGCGCAACGCGTCCAAGTCGTATCCACCTTCGAGCATCACCAGTCGTCGACCCGCGGGAACCAGATCCGTCAATGCGGTGATCATCGCCGGATAGTCACCCGATGACAGTCCCATCCGGGTGATGGGATCGTTGCGGTGCGCGTCGAAGCCCGCCGACACGATCAACCACGTCGGAGCGAAGACCCTCGCCCGCGGGAGGACCAGATCGTCGAAGGCCCGCCGATACGCGTCACCGGTCGTGTCCGGGGGCAACGGCACGTTCATCGTGAACCCGGCACCCGCGCCGACACCGATCTCGTCGAACCATCCGGTGCCCGGGTACAGGGGCCACTGATGAAGCGACACGAACATCACCCGCGGATCGTCGAGGAAGATGTCCTGGGTCCCGTTGCCGTGATGCGCGTCGAAGTCGACCACCAACACGCGCTCGCCGCGGTCGGCCAGGTGGGCGGCGGCCACGGCGACATTGGAGATCAGGCAGAACCCCATTGTTTCCGTGCGTGTGGCATGGTGCCCCGGGGGTCGCACCGCGCAGAAGGCCGCGTCGGCCCGTCCCGCGTCGAGGGCCTCGATGGCGGCCAGTCCGGCGCCCGCGGCCAACAGGGCCGCGGTCAACGAGCCCGCCGAGGCCGACGTGTCGACGTCGAGGCGCCCTCCACCGGCGCGCACCACCTCCTCGATGCGCTCGACGTGGTCGATCGAGTGCACCCGCAACACCTCGTCACGCGTCGCGGGTCGGGGCTCGAGAGCCACGAGAGCCTCGGCCGTGCCGGCATCGTGGACACCGTCGATGACCGCCCCCAACCTCGCGGGCCGTTCCTGATGGGTCGGACCGTTCAGATGGTCGAGATAGGCCTCGTGGGTCACGAACAACAACGACATCAGGGCGCACGATAACCGTCGCCGCTACCGTCAGGAGGGTGACGGCGAGGGTCTTGGACGACGGAACGGTGCGCGCTCGCCTGCGCCCGTGGCCGAGCGAGGTCGACGTCGCCCACTTGGTGCTCACCGACCACACCGTGGCACCACGATCCACGACCCTGCTCGACTGGACGAACCTGATCACCCGTGACGGCTACTCGACCATTCGCACCGGCGCACTGTCCCCCGACGCCGCCCGGGTGTTCCTCGACCACGGTTACGTCGAGATCCAACACCTGGCGCTGTTGCGACTGGATCTGACCGACGTGATCATCGGTGAACCCCACCATCGAACTCGGGCCCTGCGCTCGTATCGGGCCTTCGAAACCGCGGCGCGCATCGACCGCAAGGCGTTCGACCCGGGATGGGAACTGGACGCCGCCGGCATACGCGACGCGTGCACGGCCACCCCCACCCATCGCATACGACTGGCCCTCACCACCGCCGACGAACCGGCGGGGTACATGATCACCGGGCGCAACGGGTCGGCCGGCTTCATCCAACGTCTGGCCGTCGAACCCGGTCACGAGGGTCAGGGCGTGGCCACGTCGTTGCTCCTCGACGGACTCCACT
This sequence comes from Actinomycetota bacterium, assembly GCA_009704425.1. Taxonomy (GTDB): domain Bacteria; phylum Actinomycetota; class Acidimicrobiia; order Acidimicrobiales; family Ilumatobacteraceae; genus Casp-actino8. The sequence goes on from WLEG01000058.1 coordinate 4,157, forward strand.
GGCTGCAGCGGCATCGCGTGCGCGACGTGCTCATCAACACCCGTCTCGACAACGATCGCGCCCTCGATCTGTACCGACGTCTCGGGTTCGTCGACATGGACGAGAATCTGTCCGTGCTCGAACTGTCCGTCTCGTCCCGCGCCGCGGGGGAACGATGAAGCGCTTCGTTCTCGCCGCCGTCGCGATGGCCGGCGCGATCATCGGCGGATCCGGTTCGTCGACCTCGGCACTGCCCTCGATCGCACCGACGTTGGGTGTGCTCGTCGGTCAGGACCAGTACGTGGCCGGCGTCGAGAGCTCGCTCATTCGATTCACCGTGTCGGCCCGGGACCTTCCCATGGACGGAACGGCGTCCATCGCCGTCACCTCGTATCGACCGGTGCGAACGCGAGAGGCGGTTCGCGAGGCGATGGAGGGCGACCTGCCGAGCGTGGTGGACACCGTGTTGTACCCGGCGGCCGACATCGCGCGGGACGGCGCGGGCTATCTCGATATCCGGGTGCCCATCGAGATCGGTGTTCGCACTCGGGAGAACCTGCAGATGTCGGCGGTGGGCGTTCACCCCGTCTCGATCGGCATCGTGATCGACAAGCAGGTCGTGGACCAGATCGTCACGTTCGTCGAGCGACTTCCGGAGCAGACATCGGCACCGGCGGCTCGCGGCACCGTGCAAGTGGCCTTGGTGAGCGGATTGACGGGTCCACTCGCTCTACAGCCCGATGGTTCCACGGTGGTCGACGCATCCGCGCTCACGCGCACCGAACAGATGATCACCGCCATCGAGGATCTCGACATGGCACCGCTCACGCTGTTGTCCCGACCGGAATGGATCAACGCGATCGAACGACTCGGCGACGAGTCGTCCGACCTTCTGACCCGGATCGACGCCCTGCAGTCGGTGCAGTTCCTCTCGGTTCCCTTCGCGGACGCCGATCCGGACGAACTGGTGGTTCAGGACGCGTCCGCCGTCTTCCTCGAACAACTGCGGCGCGGTGAAGACGTTCTGCGCAACGACATCCCCTCGGCGGTCATCACGCGCGACACGTTCCTCGCGACAGCCGGACTGTCGGCGGGGTCCGTCACGTTGCTGCGCGACATGGGATTCCGCTCGGTGGTGCTCACGCCACGGGCCCAGGCCGAGACCGCCAACGGGGCCTCGTTCCTGGCCGACCCCACACGACTGATACGCCTGACCTTTCCCGGTGGGTCCGTCGACGCGGCGTTGGCCGACCCCCTGCTGTCGCGGACCATGACCGACGGATCGCGCGTCGGAGCGGACGCGTATCTCGCCGCTCAACACCTGTTCGCCGAACTGCGGGTTCTGCGCGACGAGTTGCTCGCCGACAACGACGACACCCGTGGTCGTACCGTGGTGGTGACGACGTTCGACGGGGCGCCGCCGTCGGCCGAGTTCCTTTCCGCCCTGGTCTCGTCGATGTCCACCGAGCCCGACATCGTGCTGGTCACATTGGACGACGCCGTGCGCTCCACCGATCCGAACACGACCGACGAGGGTCCGGTGGAGTTGGCGTTGCCGACCGCCGACGCCCCCGGTCCGGATTCGCGGCCGCTCGCCGACATCGACGCCCAACTGCGTTCCCGCATCGACTCCTTCGCCGGGATGTTGCCCTCGGGTGACGTTCGCGTGGAGATGTGGCGTCGGGTTCTGGAGGTCCTGCCGGACTCGTCGTTGACCGATGCCCGTCGCCGGGAGTACGTGAACGCCGTGGACGCCGAGACGACGGCACTCGCCGGATCGATCACCCTTCCCGCGTCCACCACGTTCACCCTCGGCGGGCGCGACAGTTCGATTCGTGTGACGATGCGCAACGACAACGAGTCCGACCTGCGGGTCAACATCCGGCTCTCCAGTTCCAAACTGCGATTCGGATCGCAGAACGATTCGGTCGTGCTTCCGGCCGGCACCACCACCTCGGTCGAGATTCCGGTGCAAGCCCGATCGAACGGCCGGTTCCCCGTGGTTCTGCAGCTCTTCACCCCCGATGGCGCCCAGGCTCTGGGGGCTCCCGTCACCTTCACGGCCCGCGTCAACGCTTTGGCCGGATTGGGTCAATTGGTCACCGGAATCGCCCTGCTGCTCCTCGTCTCCTGGTGGGTCCATCACCTGCGACGCGAACGACGGCGGCGATCGGCTGAAGTGGATCGCACCGCCACTCGGCACCCCAGCCTCAACCACTAATCTGCGTTCGTGACATCATCCGTTCGCATCATCACCGACAGCGCCTGCGATCTCCCCGAGGACGTCGTCCGAGAACTCGGCATCGAGGTGGTCCCGCTCTTCATCCGTTTCGGCGAGGACGAGTTGATCGACCGTGAACAGCTGACCACCGCCCAGTTCTGGGCGCGTTGTGCCACCGAACCCGACCTGCCGTCCACCGCCGCCCCGTCACCGGGCCGTTTCGAGCAATCCATTCGGGCTCTGGCGGCCCAAGGAGCCACCGGTGTGGTCATCATCGACCTGTCCGGAGCCCTGTCGGGCACGTTGCAGAGCGCCGAGGTCGCCGCCGATCGTCTCCAGGGTGACATTCCGGTGCGGGTTGTCGACAGTCGCACGGTGAGCATGGGCCTCGGGTCCATCGTCGTGGCGTGCGCCCGCGCGGCTCGTGACGGTGCGTCACTCGACGAGGTGGAAGCCATGGCCCGCGACCTCTCCGCCCGTTGCAAGGTGTGGGGAGCTCTCGACACCTTGGAGAACCTGAAAAAAGGTGGTCGGATCGGGGGCGCCAAGGCGATGTTGGCCTCGGTTCTGTCCATCAAGCCGATCATCGAGGTGCGCGACGGAGTGGTTCAAGAGGGTGGGAAGCAGCGCACCCGCGGCAAAGCCGTGGCGTTCGTGGTGGACAAGGTGCGTGAGGCCGTCGCCGCTCGCGGAATCAGTCAGCTGAGTGTGCTGCACGCCGATTGCGACGATGTCGATGCGTTCCTCGCCCAACTGCGCGAGGTGTATTCGGGAGAGATCCTGGTCGGCGAGATCGGCGCGGTCGTCGGTGCGCACGCCGGACGCGGCACGATCGGCGTGGCTTTTTTCGAGAACTGATCGTTCGTTTCGCCGAACGACATTCCCCGAGTCGCGAGACGGTGACAACTAGCGTCATGGCGTAGCCATGTCGGATTCGTCGAACCACCCTGCGCCTCGAGCGAACACCGTCATCGCCGGTCGCTATCGACTCGACGAGCACCGTGCACACGGTGGAATGGCCGACGTCTGGAAGGCCACCGACCTGTCCCTCAATCGCACGGTGGCGGTGAAACTGCTCAAGCCCCACCTGGCCACCGAGGGGACGGTGGCGGAACGGTTCCGACGCGAGGCCCTGGTGGCCGCCGGCCTGAACGACCCCCACGTGGTGACCGTTCACGACGCGGTCGAGGACAACGGACGCCAAGCCGTGATCATGGAGTTCGTCGACGGCAAGTCGTTGCGCGAGACCCTCGACAAGAAGGGGACGCTCAGCCTCAAACTGACGGTTCACATCGGGGTGGCCGTGTGCGCGGCCCTCGACGCCGCGCATCGTTCGGGCATCATCCATCGCGACGTGAAGCCCGGCAACATCCTGCTCACCGAGAACGGTCGGGTGATGCTGACCGATTTCGGCATCGCCAAGGCGCTCAGCGGTGATCAGGATCTCACCAACGAGAACATCATGATGGGCACCGCGAAGTACCTGTCACCCGAGCAGGTTCTGGGCGACGAACTCGGACCGGCGGCCGATGTGTACTCGTTGGGTCTCGTTCTGTACGAATGCCTGGCCGGCAAGGTTCCGTTCATGGGTGCCAGCGACACCGAGACGGCGTTGGCCCGTCTGAAGAAGGACCCCACACCACTGCACACGCTGAAGCCCGACCTCGATCCGGCGGTGTTGAAGGTGATCCATCGCATGCTGGCCCGCGAACCCGAGAAGCGTTTCGCCACCGGCGCCGAAGCCAGTCGGGCCCTGCGCGCCGCCGGCGGAGTCGCCACCGGCAACACACCGTCCGGGGTGCCTCGATCGAAGGACCCGACACCGCCGCCGAACAAGGTCATTCGCACCAAGACGGGCAACACGCCTTCGACCGGAACCCCTCGTGATCGCACGCCGCCGCGACCGGCGACCTCACCGAAGGCGTCACCGGCGGCGTCCGTCAAGGCGCCGTTCCCGGTGAAGCCCGCATGGTTGATCGGTGCGGTCGTCGGCCTGCTCGCCATCGGCGTGGGTGTCGCCTCGCTCACCGGCGATGATTCGCCGGCGTCCACCGTCGCACCACCCGATCCCGGTGTGACCACCACCATCTACAACGGTCCGGTGCAGATCACCGGTGTTCGCTCCTTCGATCCGGAGAGCGACGACAAGACCGAGAACGACGACCAGGTCACCAACGTCACCGACGGCGATCCGGAGACGTCGTGGTCGACCGTGTGTTACAAGTCGTCCACGTTCGGTAGCAAGTCCGGTGTGGGTTTGGTGTTGCAGATGAACGCCCAGGCGTTGGCCCAACTTCAGGTCGACATGAACGTACCCACGTGGCAGGTCCGGGTGTACGCGTCGAACGTGGCCGGAGAGCGACTGGACGAGTGGGGATCTCCGATCTGGGACGGCAATCAGGATCAGGGTTCCACGATCACCGCCACCTTCTCGTCGCCGGCGCAATACGCCCTCGTCTTCATCACCGAGGCGGGTCGCAGTGGATTCTGCAGCGATGCCAACCCCTATCGGGGCAGCATCGCCGAGATCCGCGTGCAGTCGGCACCATGACCCCGATCCCGTCGGACCGGATCGATCGCGCGAAGCGTGGTGACCGGGCGGCGATCGAGGGGATCCTGCGCGACGTGCATCCGCTCGTCCACAACGTCTGCCGACGCACGTTGAGCAACGAAGCCGACGCCGAGGACGCCGCGCAGAACGCCCTCGTCAACATCGTGCGCAACCTCGACCGATTCGACGGTCGCTCGTCCTTCACCACGTGGGTGTACCGCATCGCGTCGAACGCCGCCATCGACGAGGGTCGACGACGCCAACGTCGGCGGATGCGGGTGGTCGACGACCAACACGACGTGGTGGACGAATCCCACACGGCGTCGCTGGACCGGGTGGACGATGCCGACCAACTCGCGCCCCTCCTGCGGCAACTCCCCGAGGACTACCGGGTGGCGGTGGTGCTGCGCGACGTGATGGACCTGGAATACGACGAGATCGCCGAGATCCTCGGGATTCC
>WLEG01000059.1 GCA_009704425.1 Actinomycetota bacterium
CCGATGACCTCCACCAGGCGGACGGCGTTCTCCGGCACGGCGATGGCGTCGTCGGCCGGCTGCACCACCAGCACGTCGGCGCGTCCCGCCGACCACCATGACTCCACCGCGGTGGTCTTGGTCGCCGTCGTCTGAACCGCCGCCGTCCGCGGATACCAACCGTCGTTCCACACCGCGGCGTCGTTGCCGGGCGCGAAGAACACGGTGCGGACCGCGTCGAGGTGGGTGCGTTCGCCGAGGGTGCTGTCGAACACCGCGGCCAACGCGGCGGCGATCTCCGGTCGGGGATGGATGAAACCCCCACAGGCCAGCAGCACGACGCTGTCGACGAGTTCGGGGTGGATGGTCGCGAGCATTCGCGTCACCCGATTGCCGAACGCGTGTCCCACCACGGTCGTCCGGCCCCAGTGCGTTTCGGGCACGAGAGCGCGGATCACCCGTGCCACGTCGTCGGCGAGGTCCTCCATGGCGATGGCGTCGGGTCCGAGTGCACTGCCGCCAATTCCACGGGACTCGGGTCGAATGGTCCGAAAGCCCGCCTCGGCGAGTCGCGTCGAGAGATCGTCGAAGTCGTGGGCACCCCGGCCGAGCGAAGGCAACAGCACCACGGACGGGCCGTCGCCTCGGACGTGGCACTCCAACGGTCCGGCACCGCCGTCGACGGTGATGGTGACGTCGTTCATCGGAATCCGGCCGTCCCCGCATCAGCGCAGGAAGGGGCGCAACTCGACTTTCCGGTTGCAGGCCCGGGACCCGGCGACGGCCAGACGGCGGGCGGTCTCGAGGTCGTCGGTCTCCACGATCCAGAAACCGCTGAAGTACTCCGCGCCGTCGAAGAGTGAACCCGAACTCGACGATTCTCGGCCCTCACGGCCGTCGATGACCTCGGCCTGACCCGGGGCGGCGATCCCGGCGGCCATCACCCAGTGGCCGTCGCCCTGAAGCGCGCTGTTGAAGGCGTCGATCGCGGTCATTTCGTCACCGGAGGCCGACCCCGAAGAGTCGTCGATGACGAAGATGATGGAACGCACGATCCGAGGCTAGTGCGCCTGAGTTTTCGAGTCCGATGTGCCGGAATCGGCTGTGAAACATTGGTCTAGTCACCCCTAATCTTGGAACGTGGCGGCAAATTTCAGAACGACGTTCGTGGGGCGCTGGATCGCCTTGTTCGTCGCACTCTTTCTGGGCGTGCCGCCGTTCGCGAATTCCGTGGCCACCGCGATCGCCGATGACGGTCCGAGCCCGGGTGTTCCCGCCGCATGTGTGACACCGATCAGCGACACGAGCCTCGTCGATGATTCCGTTCCAGCCCTCGTGTGCCCCGATGTGGTGGCGTCGCTCACCGTGACACCCGGTCTGAACTCGGCCCTGGTTTCATGGCAACCGCCCTCGAACGCCGAGACGGCGCAGGTGACCTCGTACGTCATCGACGTGCGCTCACAGTCGCGGGTGGTCACCGTCGCGGCCACGGAAACGTCGGCCACGATCACCGGACTCGCCAACGGTCTCGAGGTCGAATTCGTGGTTCACGCGGTGAACTCACTCGGCGCCGGACCCGCGAGCGCGACCGTCACCTCCACTGCGACCACCGGAGTGGAAGGCGAGGTGGCCGGACTCATCGTGAAGTTCTCCACCGGCGTCGAGGTGGGAGAGACGATCGAGTTCGTCGGTCCGCTGGACACCGCCATCGAGTTGTCGATCGTCGACGAGGTCGCGAGTGACGTGGTGTTGGTGGAGTTGCCCGATTCGATCTCCGTCGACGATGCCGAGGCGATCGCCGACGAGATCGCCGACGAGCCGGGCGTCGAGTGGGTCGAGCCCGATCGCTTCGTCTTCATCGCCGAGACGGGCATCGATGGTTCATCCACGCCGAACGACACGCAATGGTCTTCCTCGCAATGGAATCTGTGGGATCGGTTCGGTGTCGGTGTCGCCGACGGCAACACGTCCGTCACCGATGGTTGGTCGCAAGGTGTGGGAGAAGGTTCCGTGGTTGCGGTCATCGACACGGGTATCACGTCACACCCCGATCTGGATCAGCGCATCGTCGCGGGATACGACTTCGTGTCCGATCCGGCCGAGCTCGCGGCGACGCGCGCGGGTGGTGGTGCCGACGTTCCGTTCGACGGTGACTACGTGGACCCGATCGCGTTCGGTTCACTCGGACGTGACGACAATCCCACCGACCCCGGTGACTGGCGCGACGTGGCTCCCGTTCGTGACTCGACGTGGCACGGCACCGCGCTGGCCGGTGTGATCGCTGCTCGAGCGAACGATTCACTCGGCATCGCCGGTGTGGCACCGAGCGCTCACGTGCAACCGATCCGTGCGCTGTCGTGGCGAGGCGGTCTGCTCTCCGACATCGCCGCTTCCATCACGTGGGCCGCGGGTGGATCGGTCGACGGAGCACCCGCCAACTCGACGCCGGCGAACGTGATCAATCTGTCGTTCGCCGTCGAATCGGCCTGTCCGGCCTCGTTGCAGGAGGCGATCGATGGTGCGATCGAACGTGGTGCGGTTGTCGTCGCTGCGGCGGGCAACGCCTCGTCAAATGCGTCGATGTTCGCTCCCGGTAACTGCGATGGTGTCGTCAACGTCGGTGCCACCGGCCGCGACGGTAATCGTGCGCCCTATTCGAACTGGGGAAGCGCGGTGGATGTCTCCGCACCGGGTGGATCGTCCAATGGCACGGTGACGACCACGTCCAACAGCGGAGTCTCGAATCCGGCAGGTCATTCGTGGAGCACCGCGGAGGGCACATCGGTGGCGGCGGCGCACGTGGCCGGTGCCACCGCGGTGTTGCGCGGTGCGAATCCTTCGATGAACGTCGTCGAGGTCGTCGAGCGCCTCACCGGTGGCGATTACGTGAAGCAATTCGGTGGCACCACGTGTGACAGCGATCCGAACAAGTCATGTGGATCGGGAATCCTCGACCTTGCTCAGATCGCAATGGCACGACAGGGAAGCATCGACCATGCGCTCGACCTCAACGCGACCAATCAGTACGCGGTGGGCGTCGGGTCGTCGAGCGCGTTCAAGAGTCTCAATGCCTTCACCCTTCAAGCATGGGTGCGACCCGACGTCGGTGCGAGCTGCTCGGGCGACAAGGTACTCATCCGAAAGCAGTTCGATTTCGGACTCTGGTGCGGGCAGTCGTCCGGCGTCAATCATTGGTGGTATTTGCTGGGCAGGGATGGCGCGACACCGTCGAGCCAGAACACCAACATTCCGATTCTCGCCGGACAATGGCAACACCTCGCCCTGACGCGAGCGGCGAACCAGGACGTGGTGAACTTCTACGTGAACGGTCAACTGGCGTACACGGGAGTAACGGGCGGAGCGAACACCGGTGCGATTCGTTCGTCGAATGACGACCTCGAAATAGGTTCGTATCTCAAGCAATACTCGTTCTTCCCCGGCGACATCGACGAAGTTCGTCTCTACAGCGCGGCCCTCAGCCAAGCCCAGATCGTCACCGACATGCACACCTACGGAATGAACTCGGCGATCTCCGCCGGAGACCGTCGTGTGTACTTCGATTTCAACGAAGGTTCCGGAACGACCGTGTACAACCAGGCGAGCGGGGCCCCGTCCACCTCGCATCTCACCACGGTCGGTTCTCCGAAATTCTTCGACGTGAAGACCACGACCACGACCGGATCCGACACCGTCGTCACGTTCCCACGTACGTATCTCACGTCGGCCGGTGGTTGGGTCGTTCCCCGTGGCGTGACGACGGCGCAGTATCTCATCGTTGCCGGCGGTGGTGGTGGTGGTTCACGTCATGGTGGCGGTGGCGGAGCTGGCGGTATGCGAACCGGATCCGCGACGGTCGTCGGCGGATCGGTGAGCCCCGTGATCGTGGGCCAAGGCGGACGAGGTGTGCCCGAGCACGACAACGCGGCCTACGCGAGCTTCGCGGGGAACAGCGGACAAGACAGTTCAGGACTCTCACTCACCTCAACGGGTGGCGGACGTGGTGCGGCACCCGGTGGGGCCGCGGCATCGGGTGGTTCGGGCGGTGGGACATCGATGAACAACTCATATGGACAAGTAGTCGGTTCGGGAACATCTGGACAAGGAAGCAACGGTGGTCAGGGAACTGGTGGCGCAACTTGGTCTGGCGGCGGTGGTGGCGGAGCGGGCGCGGTCGGCTCCAACGCGTCCGGTAACAACGGTGGTGCAGGCGGTGTCGGCCTCTCCAGTTCCATCACCGGAACGGCGACTTTCTACGCCGGTGGCGGTGGCGGTGGAGGTTCAGCAGGTGCTGCGGGCGGTGCGGGCGGAAACGGTGGCGGCGGTGCGGGCAAGATCGGATCCGCAGCGGGTGACAACGGCTCCGCGAACACCGGTGGCGGTGGCGGAGCAGGTGGCTTCGACACGCTGAATCGTCGAGGCGGTGACGGTGGTTCGGGTGTCGTCATCGTGCGCTACGCAACCTCCAGCGTTCAATGCACACCCGAACGGGCGACCGAGGGTTCGTACACCATCGTCGCCTTCAAGAACGTCGGTACTTGCTCGTGGTCGGTGCCCACCGGTGTCACCAACGTCGACTACCTCGTCGTCGGTGGTGGTGGTGGCGGCGGTGCGTTCGTCGGCGGTGGCGGAGGCGCCGGAGGGCTGGTCAGCGGTGCCGTGTCACTCGGATCGACCTCGTCGTTGACCGTTGCCGTGGGTGATGGTGGCAGAGGAGGAGGCCGCATCACCAACGGTGGTGACCCAGGAAGCAACGGCGGCGATTCCTCGCTTGCGGGCACCGGACTCACGCCGGTGACGGCGATCGGCGGTGGAGGTGGCGGAGGCGGCGGACAGTCAAACACGACGATCGACAACGGTCGTACCGGTGGTTCTGGCGGCGGAACCACGTATGACGCGGCGCTCAGTACCGTTGGAAACGGCACTTCAGGTCAAGGCAACAACGGTGCGCTCGGTTTCACGAGCGATCCTTTGGTTTGTTACGCAGCTGGTGGCGGCGGTGGCGCGGGAGCAGTGGGATCGGCCGGCACGAACTGCGTCGGCGGAAATGGCGGGATTGGTGCCGTCACGACTCTCATGACGGCAGAAACGGCCTCGAGAGTGCGTGTGGGCGAGATCGTCTCCGGTTCCGTTCGCTTCGCAGGTGGTGGTGCGGGTGGTTTGTATTCCACTTCAACCAGGCCAACAGCCGTGGGAGGTAGCGGAGGCGGTGGTGCAGGGTCGCAGTCGGGACCCGGCACAGCAGCTCTCGATTTCACCGGTGGTGGTGGCGGTGGTGGCAGCGGAATGACGGAGGTGAGTGGTGGTGACGGCGGATCGGGCGTCGTCATCTTGCGTTACGAAGTACAGGACATCGACTTCGCCATGTCGTTCGACGGAAGTACTCAGTTCGCGTCCGCAAGTGCACCGTCTTTGACGACAGACCTGACCATCGAAACTTGGGTCTACCCGACATCGTCATGTGCAACTGAACAGTTCGTGATCTTTCAGGAGAACAGGTTCGGTGTCAGCTGTTCGGGTGGAACATGGCGCCTCATCTACAAGGATGTGAGCTCCGGGGGCGCTTGGGTCGCTCACGACACGGGGACCTCCGTTTTGTCGTCCCAGTGGCAACATCTCGCGGTGCGACGTGTCGACTCGACGGGAGTCATCACGTTCTCGCTCAACGGACAGGACGTTTTCACCACGACCGATCTCGACGACTGGGCCGCAAGCTCGGACCCGTTGTTCGTCGGCAAGGCGGGAGCCAACGCGAAGAACTTCGCCGGTCGAATCGACGAAGTGAAGCTCTGGAATTCGACGCGGACCCAAGCGCAAATCGCGGCAGGGATGCACGCCCGCCAGGATGTGAGTCTCTCGAACCTTCTCGCTTATTACGACTTCAACGAGGGAACGGGTTCCACCGTCTACAACCGCAAGGTCGGTGCAACATCGTCCACCCACCTCACGACGACCGGTTCGCCGACGTTCGTCGATGTGAAGTCGGTCGACGTGTCGTCTGTTGCCGGTCGTTCGATCGTCACATTCCCACGGTCTTACATCACGGCGGCTGGTGGATGGACCGTTCCATGGGGCGTGACGAGCGCCGACGTGCTCGTCGTCGGTGGTGGTGGTGGCGGCGGAGCTGGAAACAGTACCTTCGCGAATGCAGGTGGCGGTGGTGGTGGAGGTGGAGTAGGTGTCGCTACCTCCACCCAGGTGGCGGGTGTCCTCGAAGTGATGGTCGGCACCGGTGGACTACCGGGTCGTGGTTGTGCCGGCTCTGGATGTACGGCTGGTTCTGTTGGCTCGACATCGTCCGTGAGGGCTTCTGGTGGATCTGCGATCGCTGAGGTGGGGGGAGGCTTTGGAGGCGGGCGAGGTCAATACACCACCGGCGGTACCGGGGGTGATGGTGGTAGCTCGGGTAGTCCTCAATCCAACGATGACGTGGTTACTGATCAGGACGGCGGCGGAGGAGGTTCAGGGGCAGGCGGCATCGGAAACGGTGGCTCAGATTCGGGTGGTGGTAATGGCGCCATCGGGCTGGCCGCCAACATCTCCGGATCGCAAGTCCGATATGGAGCGGGTGGCGGTGGAGGTGCCGGTAGTTCGAGCAACCTCGCCGGAATGGGAGGCTCGGATGGTGGCGGATCAGGAGGAACCACCGCGGTCGCGCCGGTCGCCGGCACAGCTGGCCGCGGTGGCGGTGGTGGTGGCGGCGCTTACACGACCAACCGTGATGGCGCACCTGGTGGCTCGGGTGTCGTGATCGTGAGCTACGGCGTTCCGAGCATTGGCCTGACGACGACGTGTACCAACCCGCTGACAACGGAGGCATCCGATGGCTCGGGCGACGTGATCGTCACGTTCACGACCGTGCAGTCATGCACGTGGACTCCGCCGTTGGGTGTCTCGTCGGTTCAAGCTCTCATCGTCGGTGGCGGCGGCGGTGGCGGATTCGACGGTGGTGGTGGCGGTGGCGGCGGCGGCGTGCGTTACCAGCCGTCGACGTCGGTGATACCAGGTGTCGCCATCAGCGTGACCGTCGGTGGCGGTGGAACGGGAGCGGCGACGTCCTATCCCTCGACCGGTTTCCGAAACTTGACGGGCCAATCGGGTGGCAACGGTGGCAACAGCGTTTTCGGTTCGGTGTCGGCGACGGGTGGTGGCGGTGGTGGTGGAATTCGCGTGAACGGTGCGGCGTCGGCATCGGGTGACGCGCGCGGTGGAGGAGGCGGAGGCGGCTCCGGCCATTACGACTTCTTCCCCAACAGTCCCGACGGTGGTTCGGGTGGTGCGGGCTGCAGCGGATGCACCGGAGGCTCGGGTAAGTGGCACCGCGGTGGCGGTGGCGCGTCCGGGGTCGTAAACGCAGGAATCTCGGCCGGAGGAACAGCGCAAGGCGCGGCGACGGGTGGCAACGGTGGTGAAGGAGCGTTCTATGCCGCATTTGGTTCGACGGTTTTCGGCTCGGGCGGAGGTGGTGGAGATTGGTTCCAGAGCACCAACCCGACCGTGGGTGGAACCAACGCGGGTCGAGGCGGACGGAGTGACGGGACCTTGCCCACCGCGGGAGTTGCCAACACCGGTGGAGGCGGCGGCGGTGGCGGTGTGGGAAATCAAACCGGAGCGAATGGTGGCTCGGGAGTCGTGATCATTCGTTACACGCCGGTCGATGCGACGTGCACACCGCTCACGTACACGTCGGGTGGTTTCACGGTCGTCGAATTCCAGTCGTTGGGAACGTGCACGTGGTCGGTGCCGTCGAACGTTTCCACCATCGACGTGCTCGCCGTTGGTGGTGGTGGCGGCGGCGGTTCGCGCATCGGTGGTGGCGGCGGCGGCGGCGGTGTCGTGCAGTCGTTGGGTGTCACCGCCTCGGGATCGGCCACGATCACCGTTGGCGCCGGTGGAACCGGGGGTGCCGGCGCAAACGTCGCGGGTGATCGCCGGGGGGCGAACGGAGAAAGCTCGAAGGTCGACTTCGTCAATGTTGCTCTGACCGACGTCACGGCCCTTGGCGGTGGCGGCGGTGGTGCATACAACACTTCTGGAAACGCGAACGGCAACTCCGCTGCGACTGGCGGCGGTGCAACGTGGTCGGGAACCGCTGGCTCTGGTAGCGCGGGCGGTAACGGTGGTGCCGTGGGTGGTGACGGAACCTCGATCGGCGCCGGTGGTGGTGGCGGCGGTGGAGCCTCGGGCTCGGTCGGTGGTGCCGGATCAGCTTCTCGCGGTGGCGCCGGTGGATCCGGCACCATCTCGTCACTCACGGGTGCGTCGATCACATACGGTGGTGGTGGCGGCGGCGGAACCCACAACGGAGGCAGCGCCCTCGTGCCGCCGGGCCTCGGGGGCTCCGGCGGTGGCGGAACCGGTGGCACGGTGAACGTGCTGACGACGGACAATGGGGCGGCGGGCATCGACGGGGTCGACGGACTCGGTGGTGGTGGCGGTGGCGGAACAGTTTCGCATGGCGTACCGGTGGTGCCGGGTGGTGCCGGCGGTGATGGCACCGTCATCGTTCGATACTCGGTCTCGACGACGGCCACCATCACCTACGACGACAACGTCGCCAATGAGACGATCACGGTTCCGGCTTCCCAGAACGGAAACGTCGGCTCTTCACAAACCGTGGGTGCCGCTCCATCACGCACCGGTTACACGTTCGCCGGTTGGAACACCGCCGCGGGCGGCACGGGTTCGAGTTATTCGGCCGGTTCCTCCTACACGCTCGACACCAACGTCACTTTGTTCGCCCAATGGACCGTCAACAATTACACGATCACCTACGACGACAACGTACCCACCGCTGTCATCGCATTGACGTGCTCGTCGCAAACAGGTGATTTCGGCACGACGATCACACTCTGTGCGGCGCCGTCGCGGACGGGTCACACGTTCTCGGGTTGGAACACGGCGGCCGACGGCACGGGAACTGCTCTGTCGGCGGGCGCGAGTTACACGGTGTCCACATCGTCACCAACGTTGTTCGCACAGTGGAATGTCGACAGCTACACGGTGACGTACAACGACAATGTCGCCGGTGAGACGATCGCGGTGCCGGCGGTGCAGACGGCTGCTTTCAATTCGTCGGTGACGGTTGGTGCGGCGCCCACCCGGACGGGTCACACGTTCGCCGGTTGGAACAACTTGGCTGGTGGGACGGGTACCTCGTATTCGGCGGGTGCCAGTTTGACGATTCCGGCGTCAAACACGGTGTTGTTCGCACAGTGGAATGTCGACAGCTACACGGTGACGTACAACGACAATGTCGCCGGTGAGACGATCGCGGTGCCGGCGGTGCAGACGGCTGCTTTCAATTCGTCGGTGACGG
>WLEG01000006.1 GCA_009704425.1 Actinomycetota bacterium
GTGCGCATCTTCGCGCGAACGATGTCGGGCACCGCGGTGCCGGCCCACTGACGCAGCGCGTACGTCGGGCTGCCCGGTCCGGCGAAGAGGTAGTCGGCGCGACGGATGCGATCGAGGCCCTGTTCGACGTTGAGCGGGTCCTCGTCGTGGAGGCGGGTGAGCCCGGCCACCTCGATGGGGTGACCCACCGACTTACGGAAGTACTCCACCGCGCGCCCCGCCAGCTCGGGTGCGTTCTCCTGGAAGCCATACGGGGTGTCGAGAACCACGGCGTTGGGGGTTCCGGGCAGTCGCGCGATCAGATCGCGATGGGGCTTCATCATCGTCGGGGCGGTCTCGCCCGAGCCCATGATGGTGAGAAGACGGGGAATGCTCATGACAGGAATCCATTCTCGACGTGCTCGACGAGCACCTCGGCGCATCGTCGCGGATGTTGGGCGTGGAGATCGTGATGCGCCGGTCGGAACCAACGGGTTCGTGCCCGCTTCAGTGCGCTCATCGCTCGTTCGATCGAGTGTTCCTTGTCGTTGGTCCAGGAAACGTCGCCCGAGTCGGCGGGAAGGAACAGGACCGGTCGTTCGATGTACGGGAACAGTTCCGACGGTCGATGCGACCACAGGTGACGGAGAATCGCCATGTGTCGCTCGAACGTGAGGTGCGGCCTGATGGTGCCGTCGTCGAGGTGCTCGAAGTTCGACAGGGAACCCACGATTCCCGTCTCGGGCCAGTCGCCGTTCGTCGCCCGGATCGCGCTCTCCAAGCGGCCGGCCCGCATGCCGGCCAGTCGCGGCGGGGCCATGCGTCGTTCGCAATCGTCCCATTCGGGGAACACGCGACCGAGTTCGATGATCCCGCCATCGACGGGTACCGCCCCGATCACCCGTTCGGGGTGACGATGGGCGGCGTGCACCACGATGTTCCCGCCCCACGACTGCCCGACGAACACGGCACGGCCGATCCCGAAGTGATCGAGGAGTCCGACGAGATCGTCGCAGACGGTGTCGAAGTCGTAGCCGTGGTCGGGCTTGTCGCTCAGACCGTGACCGCGTAGGTCGACCGCGATGCTGGCGTAACCGGACTGCGCGAGTGCGTCACCGACTCCGTCCCACATGCGGGCGTTCGACGCCAGACCGTGGACCAACAGGAAGACGGGGGAGTCGTCGGTGCGCGTGCCGCGATGAATGGTCCGCAATGTCGGGCCGTCGGGCACGGGAACCCGAACCACGACGCCGTCGACGACGGGGAAGCGATCATTCGGGTGTTCCACGATGACGAGTCTGCCGTTCGCGGGGGATCTTTGCCCGAGCGAGAGGGCGAACGACCTGCGATTCGTGGCACGATGGGGTCATGTCCAGTGCCCACGAAACGCTGACCGGCAAGATCGCCGCTCTCGAGGGCATCCTTCGGGACCTGGGCTCCGTGGTGGTGGCGTTCAGCGGTGGTGCCGATTCGGCGTACCTCGCTTCCGTGGCGCATCGTGTTCTCGGGGCCGATCGGTCCCATGCCGTCACCGCCGTCTCGCCCAGTCTCGCCGGGGACGAAGAACTCGACTGTCGCGAGTTGGCCGACGAGTGGGGCCTGCGCTGGACCCCGGTGTTGACCGCCGAGATGGAGAGAGCCGCGTATCGGGCCAACGACGTCGATCGCTGCTACCACTGCAAGGCCGAGTTGATGGACGTGGTCGGTCCCATCGCCGTCGCCGAAGGGTCCACGGTGATCCTCGGGGTGAACCTCGACGACCTCGCCGATCACCGACCGGGTCAACGCGCGGCACTCGAGCACGGCGCCGTCTTTCCCCTCGTGCAGGCGGGATTCACCAAGGACGACGTCCGCGCC
Organism: Actinomycetota bacterium; assembly: GCA_009704425.1. Taxonomy (GTDB): domain Bacteria; phylum Actinomycetota; class Acidimicrobiia; order Acidimicrobiales; family Ilumatobacteraceae; genus Casp-actino8. The sequence goes on from WLEG01000006.1 coordinate 1,837, forward strand.
GCCTCGCGTTTGGACGGCTTGCGCACCTGGGACAAGCCGGCCGCGGCCTGTCTGGCCAGTCGCGTCCCGTACGGAACGCCGGTGAGCATCGACATCCTCAGCCGCGTCGATCGGGCCGAGGCGGCCCTGCATCGTCTGGGTTTCCGTCAGGTGCGCGTGCGTCATTACGGCGAGACGGCGCGCATCGAGGTCGAGGAGTCCGATCTGGTGCGCGCGGTGGAGGGTCGCGGCCCGATCGTGGAGGCGGTCAAGCGCGCGGGATACCGCTACGTCACCATCGACCTCGAGGGCTTCCGCTCGGGGAATCTCAACGACGGGTTGGCGGGTAACGAGGGTTCGTCCGCGGACCCGTTGCGCTCGTAGGGTTTGGTCGTCCCGGCCGCATCGGCCCGCGTCACCCGAGGAGAAGCATGAAGCTGTCCATGATGCTCAATTACGCCGGAGGCTTTCACGCCGGCGTCGACCGCGTGGTCGAACTGGAGAAGGCCGGACTCGACGTGGTCTGGATCGCCGAGGCCTACAGCGCCGATGCCATCAGCCAGGTCGGCTACCTGGCCGCCAAGACGAACACCGTGGAGATCGGCACGGGCATCGTGAACGTGTACAGCCGCACCGCGGCGCTCATGGCCATGACGGCGGCCGGTTGCGACTACGTCAGCAACGGGCGTTTCATCCTCGGTCTGGGTGCCAGCGGCCCGCAGGTGATCGAGGGCTTCCACGGCGTGCCCTACGAGAAGCCGATGCAGCGCATCAAGGAGTACATCCAGGCGTGTCGCATGATCTGGGCGCGCGAGGAGCCGTTCCACATGGACGGGCAGACGGTGAAGGTTCCGTTGCCCGCCGGTGAGGGCACCGGACTCGGCAAGGCGTTGAAGATCATCAAGCCGGGCCAGGAGATCCGCAAGGACATCCCGATCTGGTGGGCGAGCCTCATGGGTTTGAGCGTTCAGGCCACCGCCGAGGTCGCCAACGGATGGCTGCCGATCTTCTTCGACCCCGACAAGTTCCAGAACGTGTGGGGCGAGGATCTGAAGAAGGGCCTGGCCAAGCGCGATCCGAACCTGCCGCGTCTGCAGATCTCGGCCGGTGGCATGGTGGCCATCGACGAGAAGCTCACCGGAGAGGCGCAGGACAAGATCCTCGACTTCGCCCGTCCGAACGCGGCCTTGTACATCGGCGGCATGGGCGCGCGCGACAAGAACTTCTACAACACGATCTGCAAGAAGTACGGCTACGAGAAGGAAGCGATCGAGATCCAGGATCTCTACCTCTCGGGCCGCAAGGACGAAGCCGCCGCCGTGGTGCCGCGTGAGATGCTGGCGAACTCGAACCTGGTCGGCCCCAAGAGCTTCATCAAGGAGCGTCTGGCGGCCTTCAAGGAAGCCGGTGTCACGGTGCTGTCGGTCAATCCCGTCGGACCCGACGCGGTCAAGACCATCGAGACCCTGAAGGAGATGATCTCCTGATGGTGGCCACCGACAACATCGGAGGCTCGGTCGCGCCGGGTTGGGAGAAGGTGCGCGACGCCTTCGTGGCCAATTTCGCCGGCGAGGAAGTGGGCGCGGCGACGTCCGTCTACCACCGCGGACGCAAAGTGGTCGACCTGTGGGGCGGTTCGTTCGATGCCGACGGCACGCGCGACTACACCGAGGACACGTTGCAGTTGGTGTTCTCCACCACCAAGGGAATCACCGCCATCGCCGTGGCCATGTGCGTGGAGCGCGGCCTTCTGTCGTACGACGAGAAGGTGTCCACGTATTGGCCCGAGTTCGCGGCTGAGGGCAAGGGTGACGCCACCGTGGCCCAACTGCTGTCGCACCAGTGCGGTCTGTACACGGTCGACGGCGACATCTCCCTGGCCGAGGCCCTCGACTGGAACACGATCACCGCGCGCCTGGCGGCCACCGCACCGTTGTGGCCCATCGGAACGCAGCACGGCTACCACGCGCTCACCTACGGGTGGCTGGCGGGCGAGTTGGTCCGTCGCGTCGACCCGACGCACCGCAGTCTGGGAACGTTCGTGCAGCAGGAGATCGTGGCTCCGGTGGGCGGCGAACTGTGGATCGGCTTGCCGGAATCGCAGGAACCGCGGGTGTCGCCGATGATCGGTGGCCTGAACACCATGGACGACTCCAATCTCGATCCGGCCGTGAAAGCCATGATGGAGCAGTTCATGGGTCCGAACTCACCCGGAGGACGGGCTCTCAGTCTCAACGGTGCGTTCAGCGTGGACGGAGCTTTCAACCGTCGTGACGTTCATGCCGCCGAGATTCCGGCCGCGAACGGAATCACCAACGCACGAACCCTGGCCCGCATCTACGCCGCCACCATCGGCGACGTGGACGGCGTGCGTTTGTTGAAGCCCGAGACCGTCGAGCGCGCCCGCATCAAGGTGACTCCCGAGAACGAACCGGACGCCTGCTTGATCATGCCCACCACGTTCGGCATGGGATTCATGGTGCACGGCATGTTCAGCCTCTTCGGTGGTCCGGGTTCGTTCGGACATCCGGGGGCGGGCGGTTCGGTGGCGTTCGCTCTGCCGGAGGCGGAGTTGAGCGTGGCCTACGTCATGAACAAGATGGCCACCAACCTGGCCAACGACGTCAGGGCTCAGACGTTGGCGAACTCAGCAGTCGAATGCGCAGGCGCCGCGTCGCGTTGATGTAGACGAAGCTGGCCACCGCGGCCGCGCCGGTGAACACGGTGATGGTCTCCCGTACACCGATGGCGTCCGAGAGCAAACCGGCCAGGGCGCTGGTGACCGACATGGTCAGGGTGACGAGCGCGAAGTCGCCGGCGATGATGCGGCCGCGTAGTTCGTCGGGCGATCGCATCTGCAGACCGAACGTGCTCAGCGTCCATTGCGCACCGCCACCGAGGTGGGCGAGCACGATGAACAGGGCCGCCAATCCGAACACGGGCATCCAGGCGCCGGCCAGGTAGCAGAGGCTGAACGTCAAGCTGGAGACTCCGCAGACCTTGAGCACACGGTTCAGATCCCGACCCGTGTACTTCATGGCCAACGCCGGACCGATTCCGGCGCCGAGGCCACGGGCTCCGATCAGGATGCCGCGGTAGCCGTCACCGCCGTCGAACACGTCGGAGGCCAACACCGCCAACTGCGACACCACACCACTGCCCACCGCGAAGGTCGTCTTGGACAACACGAGGGCCATCAGCACCGGATCCCGGCGGGCGTGGGTGAGGGCCTCGCCCATGTCGGCCACCGGGCGCAGTCGCTGTCGCCGTTTCGCGGGATCGGAGGGAGCCTGCATCGGCGTGCGAATGAGCGAGAAGAAGATTCCCGACACGACGAAGGACAGTGCATTGGCGATGAAGGCCGCGTCACGACCGAACGTGGCCGCGAACACGCCACCGATGGCGGCGCCGACCGCCAGCATCACGCCCCATGTCGAGCCGAGTAACGCGTTCGCCTTCGAGAGTTCCTCCTCGTCGCGGGCGATGTTGGGAATGGCCGCTTGCGACGCGGGTCCGATGACCGCTGCCAGGGCCGAAACGGTGCTTTGGAACACGAAGGCCAACCACACCGTGTCGGCGCCGACGAGCAACAGACCCAGGGCCGCCAGCGCTTGGAACGCCGACACCACCACCAGGATGCGTCGCCGGTCGAAGCGGTCCACCATCGGTCCGGCGATGGGGGAGGCGAAGAACGACGGCAGGGAGAACGACACCATCACCATCGACACGAGGAAGTTGGAGTCGGTCAGATCCTTGATGAGGCCGACCAGGGCCACGAACGAGAACCAGTCGCCCATGTACGAGATGACCTGGGCGATGAACATCCGACGCATGTCGGCGTTCGATCGCAACATCGTCAACATGCGACGGAAATCAAATCGTGCGAGTCGGTCATTTCGCGTATCGCGAGAAGGCGGCGATGACCTGTTCCGCCTCGCGCACGATCGCGCGCACCAGATCGCCCGCGGGCACCAGTTCGCGCACCGCGCCGACGCCCTGACCGGCGGGCATGAACTCGCGCTTGGGGTCGACCTCCACCTCCGGAGGCGCGCCCATGTGATTGGCTCCCGCGTTCATGGACACCATCACCTGCTCGGGGAACTTCTTCAGTTCCTCGGGGTGTTCCTCGAAATGCTGGGTCCATTCGGTGCGCACCACCCGACAGGTCTTGCCGGTGTAGGCGCGCGACACCACGGTGCCGTCCTCGGGGAGTTCGAGCAAGGTCTGCTTGTAGGCGTTCGGCGCGTGCGCCTCGGGGGTGGCGATGAAGCGCGTGCCCATCCAGACACCGTCGGCGCCGAGCGCCAACGACGCGGCCAGTCCGCGGCCGTCGAACAGTCCGCCGGCGGCCACCACCGGGATCTTGTCGCCCACGGCGTCCACGACCTGGGGGACCAGGGCCATGGTGGCGACGGTGCCGGTGTGTCCACCGCCCTCGGTGCCCTGCGCCACCACGAAGTCGCATCCACTCGCCAGAGCCGCCTGGGCGTGGCGGACCTTGCCGCACATCGAGCCCACGAGAACGTTGTTCTTGTGCAGGACGTCGATGATCTCGCGGGGCACCCCGAGTCCGGCCACGAAGATGCGGGCTCCGCCCTTGATGATGCTCTCCACGTCCTTCTCCAACTGGCCGGGGATGGCGGCCAGCAGATCGACGCCGAAGGGCTTGGACGTGAGGCGATGGACGGCCGCGATTTCCTCGTCCAACTGACCCGGACGCATGGGGGCGGCGCCGAAGGTTCCGATGCCACCGGCCTCGCTGACGGCGGCGACGAGTTGCGAGTAGGAGACCCCACCCATTCCGGCGAGCATCACCGGGTGTTCGATGTCGAGCAGGTCGGTCAAGCGTGTGCGCATGGCGCCACGGTAGCCGTGCGGGCCCGTGGGGGGATCAGTACGCGCCGCGTTGGCGGAAAAGACGACGATGCCAGCGTCCCGGGGTGAGGGCGATCGCGCGCGGTTCGTCCTCGAACATCCAGCGGGCGAAGTTGCGCCGTCCCCACGATCCCGACCTGTCCAGGACGGCGATCGCACCTCGGGCGCCCTTCGGTTTGGCGAGCACCTTCGACAGTCGCATCGACATGCGATGGTCGGCGAGAAGATGGTGCCGCACCGCGCGGGCGTAGCGCCGTCGCACGGTCGCCGGTTCACCCGCACCGATGACGGCTTTGGCCGCTTCGACACCGGTCAACAAGGCCTGTCCGATTCCTTCGCCGGTGAGGGCGTCGGTGGCCATCACCGCGTCGCCGACGAACAGCACGCGTCCGCTGGAGGTGACCGCCTCGTCGATGCGCGCCGGGATGGGCCACGCGGTGTGGCGACCCTCCAACTGGAATCCTTCGCCCAGCGCTTCGACCACGTGATCGCGACGCAGGAGGTCGTTCCACAGGTCCTTCATGTCCTGGACGCGACGTTCGCCGTCGCGCAGGATTCCGAAGCCGATGTTCACGCGATTGCCGGGCAGCGGGAAGCTCCACGCGTAACCGGGGAGCAGATCCTCGTCGAACCACACGATGAGCCGATCCTTGGCGGGCCCGGTGACGTTGCCGGCGTATTGGCGGAAGGCGTGCCACTCGCCGAGATAACCGTGGGTCGCCACTCCCATCGCCTTGCGCACCGGACTCCACATGCCATCGGCCGCCACGACCCACGGTGCGCGAATGGTGGAGTTGGATCCGTCGACGACGACGTTCACCGACACGCGGTCGGCATCTGACGAGATGCCGTCGAAGGAGCAGTCCTCGATGACGGTGGCGCCCATCGTCCGCGCGTGATCGACCAGAGCGGCGTCCAATTCGATGCGTGGCGTGACGGCGGCGAAGCGTCCGTCGGCGGGCAGGGGGAGGCGGACCTCGCGACCCGACGGGGAGCGGAGATGGGCGGCCGTCACGTCCTGCCACGAGGGAACCGTGGCGGGATCGAAGCCCAGGGCCTGCAGTTGTCGCAGTGCCAACGTCGTCAATCCGTCGCCGCAACACTTGTCGCGTGGGAACCGGGCCTTGTCGATGACGGTCACCTTCAGGCCGGCCCGCGCGGCCGTGATGGCGGCGGCGGTGCCGGCCGGTCCGGCGCCCACGACCAGCAGGTCACAGTCGATGTCGGGTCGCGCGGAGGTCACGTCGCAAGGCTAGGAGTGGCCGACGACTGGTGTGCCACCGGATGGCGTTACCTATGATCCATGGAGCAGAAGTCACAGACGGGTGATCACCCGGGAACGCAAGGAGACGTCGATGGCTCGACTGTGTGAAGGACGAATCGCGATCGTGACCGGTGCCGGTCGAGGCATCGGGCGCGAGCACGCGCTCAGCCTGGCGGCTCAGGGCGCCAAGGTGGTCGTGAACGACCTCGGCGGAAACGTCGACGGCAGCGGTGGCGATCTGTCGCCCGCCCAACAGGTGGTCGAGGAGATCAAGGCCATGGGCGGAGAGGCCGTGGCGAACGGCGACAGCGTGAGCGACTACGAAGGCGCCGCGAGAATGATCCAGACCGCCATCGACACGTTCGGTGACCTGCACATCGTCGTGAACAACGCCGGCATCCTGCGCGACCGCATGTTGTTCTCCATGACCGAGGCCGAGTGGGACGCCGTCATCAACGTGCACCTCAAGGGGACCTTCGCGCCCACCCGCCATGCCTGCGCGTACTGGCGTGACCAGAGCAAGGCCGGCAAGCCGGTGTCGGGGCGCATCATCAACACCACGTCGGTGTCGGGTATCTACGGCAACGTGGGGCAGACCAACTACGGCGCGGCCAAGGCCGGCATCGCCGCGTTCACCAACATCGCGGCCCTCGAGATGGCTCGCTACAACGTCACCGTCAACGCGGTGGCCCCGGTGGCCCTCACCCGCATGACCGAGGGACTCGGACCGGCTCCGGAGACCGACGAGGATCGCGAGAAGCGTTCGCCGCGTTGGATCGCCCCGATCGTCACGTGGTTGGCGTCCGACGAAGCGGCCGGTGTCACCGGTCGCGTGTTCGAGGCCAGTGGAGACGTGCTCGCCGTGGCCGAGGGATGGGTGCGCGGACCCAAGCACGCACCGGTCGACGACCCCACGCAACTCGGTCCGATCGTGACCGAACTGCTCACGACCGCCCGCAAGAACTCGGGCATGGACGGCACGCCCGGCGGCTGGCCGCAGCCCCGTTCCTGAGACCGATCACCACCATCAACCGACACACATCACGAGGAGTACCGAAATGCCGTTGAATCCCGAAGCCGTCGGAACCGTCGGCGACGTCCGCACCATGTCCTGGAATTCGAAGGACGCGTTGTTGTACGCCGTCGGAATCGGTGCCGGTCAGTCCGATCTGGCGTTCACCACCGAGAACACCAAGGACGTCGCCCAGGTGGTGTTCCCCACGTTCGCGGTGGTGGCCGGATCCGGCACCACATCGGCGGGTCGCAGCGCGATGGCCGGTATCGGGTCGTTCAACTGGGCCATGCTCGTGCACGGCTCGCAGGCGATCACGCTGCACCGCCCCATCCCGGTCGAGGCCGAGGCGACGGTTCAGGACAAGGTCGTGGCGATGCACGACAAGGGCAAGGCGGCCGTCGTCGTCACCGAAGCCGAGGTGAAGTCGGCCTCGGGTGAGCCGTTGTGGACCACGCGCTCGTCGGTGTTCATCCGGGGCGAGGGTGGCTGGGGCGGCGACCGCGGTCCGTCGGGTCCGCAGAACGAGCCGCCGGCGAAGGCCCCCGATCACGAGGTGTCGCTCACCACGTCGCCCGACCAGGCGTTCGTCTATCGCTTGTCGGGAGACCGCAATCCGCTGCACACCGACCCGTCGTTCGCCGCTCTGGGCGGATTCGACCGTCCGATCCTGCACGGATTGTGCACATACGGATTCACCGGCCGCATGTTGTTGAAGGCTCTCTGCGACAACGACGTCACCAAGTTCCATCACATCGAGGGTCGGTTCTCGTCGCCGGTTCTCCCCGGTGACGAACTGACCGTGCGCATCTGGAAGACGAACGCCGGCGAAGCCGTCTTCACCACCTCGGTGGGTGACCGGGTGGTCATCGACCAGGGTCTCGTTCGCTACTCCTGATCAGAACAGGCGCAGATCGTCGGGGCGTCGCCCCCGAAGATCGTCGTAGTCAACTTCCACGCAGGCGATCGATCGCTGTTCGGCGATCACCTTGGCCTGAGGCTTGATCGACTGCGCCACGAACACGCCGCGCAATCCGACGAGGTTGGCGTCGGCGCGCAGAACCTCCAGGTATCGGGCCAACTGCTCGACGCCGTCGATCTCGCCCCGACGTTTGATCTCGACCGCGACGTAGTTGCCGTCGGGGTCGATGCACATCAGATCCACCGGGCCGATGGCGGTGGGCCATTCGCGACGCACGAGGGAGAGTCCGGGTTGAACGGATTCGGGTAATGCCGCCAGCAGTTCCTGCAGGTGGGCTTCGACTCCGTCTTTCTGAAGTCCCGGGTCCTCCCCGAACTCGTGGTTCGTCTCCACGTGGATCTCGTGAAAGGTGATGGTGAGGGTCTCGCCCTTGGGGTTCGTGACCACCCACTGTCCGTCGGTCTCGACGATGGTGTTCGGTGCGTTCATCCAATTCAGCGGTTTGTACGCGCCACCGTCACTGTGAATCGCCACGCAACCGTCGGCTTTCACCATCACGAGTCGAACGGCCTCGGGCAGGTGCGCGTCGAGGCGGCCTTCGTATTTCACACTGCAACGGGCGACCACGAGACGCATAACCCGTCAATCTTTACCTAGTCACGTGCTCCCGCATGCGCTTTTGGATGAGGTCGCGACGAGCCTGCAGTTCCTTGTAGGTCATTCGATCGACGTCGGCTTCCAATCCGAGACTGGCCTTCACGCTGGACATGTCGAACTGAACGGCGTTGGGATCGACGCCCAGTTCGCGCCCGAGGCGTTCGCCGTGGCGCTGGGCGAAGGTCATCGAGATGTTGGCCACTTCGGCCAGGATGTCGAGATCGGGCGCCAGGCGCGAGATCGCCCCGTCGAGGAACACCATGTTCTTCACGTACAGCATCAGTTCCTTGGGCAGACGGGCGCCGTAGCCGAGGAGCGCCTTCACGACACGTTGCACCTCGGCCACCATCTGCTCGCCGGTGAGCGTGGTGGGGTCGATCGTGGCCTGATCCAGGCGCAGATCGCGGATGACGGCGGCCAGGTCCGTGTCGCGGGGGAGTGCTCCGAGATCGCGCAGCGCGGCCATCTGGCCCATGAGGTCGTTGGTGGTGGCGCTCAACATGAGGCGCAGGAACGCCAGACGGCGCTCGTTGCTCAGTCGCGCCACGATGCCGAAGTCGAGCAGGGCGGTGCGACCGTCGGGGAGGACGAAGAGGTTGCCGCCGTGGAGGTCACCGTGGAAGATGCCGTGGATCATGGCCCCTTCCATGAACGCGATCATTCCGGTGCGGATGACGCCCTCGGTGTCGATGCCGGCGTCCTTCATTCCCGCCACGTCGTCGAAATTGAATCCGGAGACCCTCTCCATCACCAACACCCGTCGGGTGACCAAACGTGGATGCGGTCGCGGCACGACGTAGCCGTCCTGGTTCAGGTCGCGCAGCATCGCGGCCACGTCGAGCATGTTCGCCGCCTCGAGTCGGAAGTCCAGTTCCTCCACGATGGTCTCGGCGAAGAGTTCCACCAGTGCCGGGGGATTGGCGAGTGCCGCGATGGGAATGCGTCCCACCAAGTGCGGGGCGATCCACGCCATCACGGTGAGGTCCTTGCGGACGAGGCTGGCCACGTTCGGTCGTTGCACCTTCACCACGACGTCCTCGCCGGTGCGCAGTCGCGCCGCGTGAACCTGGGCGATCGACGCGGCGGCCAAGGCCTTCTCGTCGAACCATTCGAAGACGTCCTCGAGGCGCGCACCGAGATCCTGTTCGACGGTGACCCGCACGGTGGAGAACGGCTCGGCGGGCACCTGATCGCGACACAACTTGAACTGCTCGACGAGTTCGGCGGGAAACAGGCCCTCGCCACTGGAGATGATCTGACCCAGCTTGATGTAGGTGGGGCCCAACGTCTCCACCGCGTGGCGCAGACGACGCGAGACGTCGGCTCGGCTGTCGGCGGGATCGGCGTAACGACCCCGCTTCTTCTTGGCGAACCACGGCACGATGGCTCCGCCGATCTGGCCCGCCACCGTCACCACGCGGGCCCCCGGCGGAAGTCGACGCGGGGTGGTGAGGGCGGGAACCTCGGCGCGGGCGGCGGAACGCAATCCGTCGACCAAGGGCATCCAGTCGATGCTCGAGCGATCGAGCGCCCAGGGGCCGCTCTCGGTGAAGGCACCCCATTCGCGATCGTCGGGAACGGGGGAGGTGGTCACGCTCCGAGTCTGCCTCAGGAGGGGGCCGAATTCATCTCGGACCGCGTGGAGGGATGTGACAGAACTCGCCGACTATCGTGCTTTTCGCACCGTCGGGGCCGGTGCCGGCGTCGCTTCATCGGCGATCCCGCGAGACGAGTTGGGGGAGTGTCATGGTCGCGCAACGTTGGATCACGGACTGGGAGCCGAGCGCCAGGATGCCGCTGTACACGCGGGCGAACGCCGGCGAGGTGTTGCCCGACCCCTGCAGCCCGCTGTGTTGGACGGTGGTCTGGGAGCCCGGCGTCATCATGGGTTGGCGCGACAGCCAGCTCAGCGCCGGCACGATGGACGACCACGAACTTCATCCCACGCGCCCGGAAGTGGTCGGACACTTCGGCGGATATCTGTTCATCAACGGTTCGGCGGCCCGACTCTTCGGTGCCCGTGGCCCGGGACTCTCGCCCGAGATGGTGGACGCGATGTACTTCGGAGCCCATCCCGACGTCCCGCCGTATGTCGCCGAGCCGTGGCACGAGAGCCCCGGGAACACGGCGAAGTTGGCCGACTGGATGGGTCGGGTGATGATGGCCCCCGACCTGCCGCATCTGCGCGTCGATCGAGACGACGCCAACGCCGCGCGCGCGTCGCGCCCCGATCTCGCCGAGTGTGACGAAGCGACCCTGGTGGCGCGCATGACGTCGTTCACCGCGTTGTTGCGTCGGTTGTTCGAGCATCACCTCGACATGACCGCCGGCACCTCCATCGGACCCGGCGCGCTGGGCGCGATCACCGCGGCTCTCGGCGATCCGATGATGCTGTTGACGCTCATCACCAGCATCGGTGACGTGGATTCCGCCGCTCCGAGTCGTGCGATGTGGGAGTTGTCGCGTCTGCCCGCCGACTCGGCCGAGTACCGGGCCAAGTTCGCCGCCTTCATCGACGAGTTCGGCAGTCGCGGACCGAACGAATGGGACATCCGCTCCGACACCTGGGAAACCAAGCCGGAGTTGGTGACCGTTCTGGTTGACGCCATGCGCGGCGCCGACGACGCCGAGAGTCCGATGTTGCGCAACGAACGCAACATCGCATTGCGCGAGGCCGCCGAGGCCCGTGTGCGTCAGATGTTGGCGGACCAGCCGGAGATGGTGGCCCAGTTCGACATGGCCTTGCGTTCGGCGCACCTCTATCTGGCCGGACGCGAGCGCGCCAAGACCAACATCATCAAGGTGGTGCACGAGGTGCGTATGGCGGCGTTCGCCCTCGCGGCGCGCACCGGCTACACCTCGTCGCAGGTGTGCATGCTGTTGGCCGACGAATTGGACGCCTTCGTCGCGCAACCCGACGAGTTCCGGGCCCGCTTGGCCCAGCGCGAGCGACAGTACATGGAGTTGTTCGAACTCGAGCCCCCGTTCATCGTGAATGGTGTCGTTCCACCGTTGAGTGAATGGGCCCGCAAGGGGCAGTCACAGGCGGCGGTCGTGACCGTGGGCGAGGTGCTCGAGGGAATGCCCGGCGCACCCGGCACGTACACCGGCAAGGCGCGGATCATCATGGATCCGGCCGATCCGTTCGCGCTCGAACCCGGCGAGGTGCTCATCGCCCCGTTCACCGACCCGGCCTGGACTCCGTTGTTCGTGCCCGCCGGTGCGGTGGTGGTGAACGTGGGTGCGGTGGTGAGCCACGCCATCATCGTGAGTCGAGAACTGGGGATGCCCTGTGTCGTCAGCGTCACCGACGCCACGGACCGCATCCCCGACGGTGCGGTCGTCACCGTCGACGGTGCCACCGGCACCGTCACCGTGGTGAGTCTGCCCTGAAGCCCGTTCACCAATATCTCTCGGTCGCGCTCGTCATGGGTGTGGCACTGTCGATCCTCGGTCCGGCCGTGTCGTACCTCGAGGACCGACTCGATGTCGGAGCCGGCGCCATCGGCGTGTTGTTCGCGTTGAGCGCCATCGGGAACTTCCTCGGTGCGATGGTGGGCGGTCGATGGATCGACTCGATCGGCGGACACGCCACGCTGACGATCGCCGTGGCGGGCTTCGTGGTCGGTGCGACGCTCATCGCCGCCGGAACCGAGTACGCGATCGTGGCGACCGGAGTGACCCTCGTGGGAGCGGCGACCGGTGCGGGCGACGCGGGTATGAACACCATGGTGGTGTGGGCGCGCGTGGGTCGTTCGGGGCCCGCGCTCAACGCACTCCACCTGATGTTCGGAGTCGGTGCGTTGATCGCTCCGTTGGCCGTCGACCGTTCGTTGGCGTGGTCCGACGGCTTGTGGTTGGTGGCGGCACTGGTCGCGATCCTGGGCGCCGTCAGCGCGACACTGTTGTTGCGTCATCGGGCCCCCGATGCCCCCACGGCCGAGGACCACGTCGAACGTCCTCCACTGTCGTCGTCCACCACCGCCGCGGTTGCGTTCTTCTTCCTGCTGTACGTGGGAGCCGAGATCGGTTTCGGTGGTTGGATCTTCACGTTCTCCGAGGACATGGGCCTGGACGATTCGGCACCGGCGTTGGTGACCGCCACCTTCTGGGGCTCGTTCGCGCTGGGGCGCCTACTGGCGATCCCCGTGAATCGCGTCGTGCGACCGATCGTCATCGTGGTGTCGTCGTGCGCCACGTCGGTGGCGGCTTTGTTCGTGATGGTGGTGGCCGACGGGGAGCCCTGGTCGATCTGGACGTGCGCCGCCGTCTACGGCTTGAGCGCCGGTCCGCAGTATCCGACCATGATCGCGCTCGTCGACGCGCGACTGTCGTTGACGGCCAAGGCCACGTCGTGGATCGTGGCGGCGGCGGCCGTCGGGGCGTTGATCGTGCCCACCGGCATCGGGCCACTCATCGAGTCGGCGGGTTCGTCGACGATGCCCAAGGTGGTGTTGGGTGTGAGCGTCGCCGGTCTGCTGTGGGCCCTGTTCGTCGGCCGATTGATCAACCGTGTGAGTGAACCTCGTCGCACAGACGCTCTTCACCGGGCTTGATCTGGCCGGCACCGACTCCCTCGAGTGCGGCGAACGGGCCGCACACGTGGGGTGTGATCCACACGTGGATCATCGGATTCGGGTTCAACTTGATCCCGAAACTGCAAGGCCCGTTCTCGGAGGTGACGCCGACGACCCGGGTCGATCCGTGGACGTGGGGATCCTGGCTGTAACAGAGGTTGTTGTGGATGTGCCACTGCGTCAGTGATCCACCGATGTCCGGAACGGAATCCAACGAGTACGAATCGCCCAGCATGTACATGGCCGAGACCAACGTTCGCTGACCGTTGGGTCCGACTTGGAACACCAGACTCTCGGGATACTCGGGGTTCATCTCGTGTTCGTCGTTGATGTAGGTCCAGTTGACGTAGTGCTCCACGCCGGTGGAGGAGTCCTGGATGCTGGTGTAGCCGTTGGCGATGGCGATCTCGGTGGTGGCGAACTTCGGTAGCACCGTGCGCGTGCGGAACACCAACTCCTCGGCGCGCGCCTGCTGGGCGGCGGACACACCGGGGAATCCGGCCAAGGTTATGCGGGGCGAGCCGTTGTCCTTGTAACTGGGAGCGGTGGTGGTGGGAGCCGGGGTCGTCGCCGTTCCCGTCGAGTTGGGGCCCGATGCGTCGGAACCCGACGACATCGTGGCGTGATCGTGGTCGCACAGATCCTTGCGTTCGGCGTCGCTGACGTCGGCCCGACCCGCACCTTCGCCCTCGAGGGCGGCGAACGGTCCGCACGGGTGCGCGGTGATCCACACGTGGACCATCGCGATGCCGATTCCGCCGAGGGCCGATCCGGGCGGGCACTGCCCATTGGCGTTCAGCACACCGGCCACCACCGAACGCCCCTGGGCGTTGTTGCGGAAGCACAGATTGTCGTGGACGTGCCACTGCATCAGCGGCCCGGCGAAGTCGGTCAACGTCGGATCGTCGATGGCCACTCCGACGTTGGCCATGAACATCGCCGACACGAGCGTGCGCTTGGTGCCCTCGGCCTTGTACACGAGCGATTCGGGGGCGCTGGGGTCGAGGAACTTGCCGTCGACGATGAGACGACGATTCACCAGGTGTTCGTAGCCGGTGCTCTCGTCGCCGATGGACACCCAGCCCTGGGCCACGGCATCGTCGTATTTCGCCCACTTGGGAAGCATCTCGAGGGTGTCCTCGATCAGCTGTCGCGCACGTTCCTCCTGCTCGGCCGACACACCTTCGACGCCGCCGATGTCGATACCGGCGGCGGGGTCGTAGGCGCGGGGCCAGTTGGCGAGATGAGGATGGGAGTCGGTGGCGACGGTGACGGAACCGTCGATGTCGACCACCGCCACGGCGGACGCGCCGCCGTGATCGTGCGGCTGCGATTCGTCGATGACGTTGCCCGCGGCGTCGACGGATGAATGGTTGTGCACGTGCGAACTGCCGGTCCACATGGCGGGAACCACGAGCACCGCACAGGCCACCGCCGGGTACGCGAGACGCACCGAGGGAAGAGGACGGGATCCGATGAGCACGGCGGCCAAGGCGGTGGTGGCGGCGACGGCACCGAGGCCGGCACAGATGGAGTCGGCCCACTGCGGACTCTCGGCGACCTCGAGTCCGTCGATCCACGAGATGCCCGAGATCCGCGTGAGCAACCATCCGCCGACGGCGGCACCGTTGATGAGCACGCCGGCCGGAATGAGTGCGACGCGGGGAGCGAGCAACATGAAGAGTCCCCAGCCCACCTGGAGCAGGGTCATCACGATGAAGATGCGGGCCAGCTGCGGATGTTCGGCGTGCAGGCCGATGGCTCCACCGTGGATGACGCCGGCGGCCAACGAGGCCAATCCGGCGATGGCGATTCCGGGATGACGGTTCACGCGCTCACCTTACAGATGTGGGCGAGGGCGACGAGGGCGCGGGAGCGTCAGTAGTCGACGGCGGACAACACCGCCGAGGCGAACTCGGGTCGGCACACCACGAAATCGGGGAGCCAGAGAGATTCCTGGTTGTAGACGAGGGGACTGCCGTCGATGCGACTGACGTGCAACCCCGCGGCCATCGCCACGGCGGCCGGTGCGGCGGAGTCCCACTGGTACATGCCGCCGTCGTGGACGTAGATGTCGGCTTCGCCCATGACCACCGCCATCGTCTTGGCGCCGGCCGATCCGAGTCGTCCGACGTCGCAGCCGAGTTCGTTGGCAACGCGAACCGCGGCGTAGGTGTTGCGGGACCGGGACGTCACCAGGATCGGGCGTTCGCGTTCGACCGTGGGAAGCGTGGGCGCCGGATGCGTGCTGAACACCAGATCGAGCGCGGGCATGCTGACGGAGGCCGCGGTGAGCGACCCGCGTTCCCACAACGCGATGTGGATGGCCCAGTCGAACCGGGGAGGTTCGGCGAATTCGTTCGTTCCGTCGATGGGATCGATGATCCACACGCGATCGGCCTGCAGTCGGCGACGGTTGTCGGCGGCCTCCTCGGACAGGATCACGTCGTCGGGTCGGGCCGCCGTGAGGGCCGCGACGAGAAAGCGATGACCGGCAACGTCGCCCTCGTCCTTCAGGTCCCAGTAGTGGATTCCCTCGCGCACGAGTTCGTCGCGCAACTGAACCAACATTCGTCCGGCCTCGACGGCGAGGCGGGTGGCGAGTTCCTGATCGGTCTCCGGTGCGCGGCCGTCGGTCACTGCCCGCGACCCAATTTCACGGACGCCTTCACCAGTTCGCGCAACTCGTTCTCGTCCGCTCCCGCCGCGGTGAGGCGCGCGATGCGGGCCTCGATGGCCTCGGCGTCGGCCTCGACGAACTCGGGGAGTCGACGATTGGCCGTCACGAGAGACACGACGATGAGGATCACGGCCGCGGCGGCACCGCACATGCCGATGGTGAGCACCCAGCCCTCGTTGTTGCCGGCGATCGAGGTGACGATCAGGCCGGCGATGCACGACACGAAGGTGACCGCGCACGCGATGCGAACGAAGCGAACCGACGCGGACATCAGCGGGCGAGCGGCTTGTACTTGATGCGATGGGGCTGATCGGCCGCCGAGCCCATTTCCTTCTTGCGCCACGCCTCGTACTCGCTGAAGTTGCCCTCGAACCAGCGAACCTGGCTGTCGCCCTCGAAGGCCAGAACGTGGGTTGCGATGCGGTCGAGGAACCAACGGTCGTGGCTGATGACCACGGCGCAACCGGGGAACGCCTCGAGGGAGTCCTCGAGCGCGCGCAGGGTGTCGACGTCGAGGTCGTTGGTGGGTTCGTCGAGCAGCAGAACGTTGCCGCCGGTCTTGAGCAACTTGGCAAGGTGCACGCGATTGCGTTCACCACCGGAAAGGTCGCCCACGCGCTTTTGCTGGTCGCTGCCCT
Source organism: Actinomycetota bacterium (assembly GCA_009704425.1). GTDB lineage: Bacteria > Actinomycetota > Acidimicrobiia > Acidimicrobiales > Ilumatobacteraceae > Casp-actino8. The sequence goes on from WLEG01000006.1 coordinate 18,441, forward strand.
TGAAGTTGAACGAGGCGACGTACGCGCGACCGTTGATCTCGCGGTTGCCCACCTTCATGTGTTCGATGTTGCCGGTGATCTCCTCGTACACCGTGGCGTCGGGGTTCAGAGAGTCACGGCTTTGGTCCACGTAGGCCAACTCCACGGTGTCGCCCACCTTCACGGTTCCGGAATCCACGGGTTCCTGGCCGGTGAGCATCTTGAACAACGTCGTCTTTCCGGCGCCGTTGGGTCCGATGATTCCGACGATTCCGGCCGGGGGCAACGAGAAGGAGAGGTTCTCGATGAGGAGACGGTCGCCGAACGACTTGCTGATGCCGTTCACCTCGATGACGGTGTCGCCGAGGCGCTTGCCGGCCGGGATCATGATCTCCAACTTGGACGGACCGCGATCGGCGGCCTCGGCTTCGGCCTGCAGCTTCTCGTAGGCGGAGAGTCGAGCCTTGCCCTTGGCCTGGCGGGCCTTGGGGGACATGCGCACCCATTCGAGTTCGCGCTCGAGGGTGCGACGACGGTTCTCGTTGCTCTTCTCCTCCTTGGCGAGGCGCTCCTGTTTCTGTTCCAGCCAGCTGGTGTAGTTGCCCTCGAAGGGGAATCCGCGACCGCGGTCCAGCTCGAGGATCCATTTGGCGACGTTGTCGAGGAAGTAGCGGTCGTGGGTGATGGCCACCACGGTGCCGGGGTATTCCTTCAAGAAGCGCTCCAACCAGTCCACGCTCTCGGCGTCGAGGTGGTTGGTGGGTTCGTCGAGCAACAGAAGGTCGGGGCGGCTGAGCAGCAGTCGACACAACGCGACCCGACGACGCTCACCGCCCGAGAGCTTGGTGACGTCGGCGTCGTTGGGCGGGCAACGCAGAGCGTCCATGGCGATCTCGACGTTGCGCTCGAGACTCCAGGCGTCGGCGGCGGCGATCTTGTCCTCGAGTTCGGCCTGCAGCGCTCCGACCTTCTCGTAGTCGGCGTCGGGGTCGCCCCACATCGCCATGACCTCGTTGTAGCGATCGAGGATGGCCTTCACCGACGCCACGCCGTCCATCACGTTGCCCAGGACGTCCTTGTCGGGGTCGAGTTGGGGTTCCTGAGCCAGATAACCGACCGTGAAACCGGGGGTGAGGCGTGCCTCACCGGAGAAGCCGTCGTCGAGGCCGGCCATGATCCGCAACAGACTGGACTTTCCGGCGCCGTTGGAGCCGATGACTCCGATCTTGGCCCCGGGATAGAAGGACAGGGAGATGTTCTCGAGCACCGTGCGGTCGGGCGGGTAGTGCCGCGCCAACTTGTAACAGGTGTAGATGAACTCGTGCGCCATGGGAAGCCTCCGGTGGCAAGGCTAGTGCCCGACCACCACGGGCTTCCTGCCCGATCCGCCGACCGTCCGTATCAACCCTTGTCTCGGTTCGATTTGGTACTTTGAAGTCGCTCCGCGTCATTGTGCGCGGACACTCGAAGGAGGAATTGAAATGGAACTGTTCTCGCAGGAAGGTCTGGCGTTCCTGACGCGCTGGCTCCACGTGCTCGCCGGCATCACCTGGATCGGCTTGCTCTACTACTTCAACGTCGTGCAGGTGCCGGCGTTCGCCGCCTATGGCGACGAGGGCAAGGCCCGCAACATCTCGATCGACAAGTTGGCCCGTCGCGCCCTGTGGTGGTTCCGCTGGGCCGCGGTCGTCACGCTGGTGTTCGGTCTGTTGATCATCGGTGTCACCGAGAACTACATGCAGGACTTCATGTCGGAGACCTCGGGCTACGGACTCCCGCACAACGCCGCGATCTTCGTGGGCATGGTGTTGGGCATCACGATGGCCGCCAACGTGTGGATGGTCATCTGGAAGAACCAGAAGGTCGTGCTGGCCAACGCCGCCAACGTGATCGCCGGCGGTGAGGCCGACCCGGGTGCCGCGGCCGCGGGTCGTCGCGCCGTGCTGGCCAGCCGTCAGAACATGATCTTCTCGCTGTCGATGTTGTTCTACATGGTGGGCGCCTCGCACTTCTTCGGACCGCTGTACGACGGCAACGACGCCGGCAAGGCCTGGACCTTCGTGATCATCTCGGTGGTCATCGGTGGCATCCTGCAGCTGAACGCTCTGGGCAAGTTCGGTGGCACCGCCAACACGAACAAGCTGTTGTGGCCCTACGAGAGTCACAAGAACGCGATGTACACGGCCGTGGGCCTGTGGGTCGTGCTCTACATCCTCGGAGAGATCCTGCTCAAGGCCTGATCGTTCGGCCCGAGCGAACGCTCGAAAGGGAAGGACCGCCCCTCGGGGCGGTCCTTCTGCGTTGTGCGACCGTTGTCGCGCTCAGGAAACGGTGAGCGTGCTGTTCATGTTCCCGTGGCCCGGGATGGTGCAGTAGATGGCGTACTCACCGGCTTCGAGGGTGATCGTTCCCTGGTCGGCGTCTCCGCGCTTGTTCACCACCAGTTCCAGGTCGCCGACGACCTTGTCGCCCTGTCGCACCACCAGCACGTGCTTCACGTTGTCGTCGTTGGCCAGGAACACCGTGATCTCGCCCGCGGGTGCGGTGTAGGCGTCCGCGTCCCATCGAATGGTGGGAACGGCCTTGACGACCAGATCGGCGTCGGTGGGGATCGA
>WLEG01000060.1 GCA_009704425.1 Actinomycetota bacterium
CGCCCGGGAGATCGGTGATGAAGGTGGGAGGAAGGTCGACCGTGGCGATGCCCCGCACCACGTCGACCGTGGCCACGAAGTCGGTCGGCAACGCCGATCGAAGCCCGGCGGCGGTGTCGCCCTCGGGCAGGCCCTCCGCCAACGCGGCCAGCACCTGTGGTGCGACGGCCGGGCTCAACAGCATGCGGTTGATCGGGACCAGTTGCGCGCCGGCCACGTAGAAGAGCGAGACGACCTCCACCGGAACGGTGGTGCTGGTGGACGTGGTGCTGGGTGCCACCAGGGTGGTCGTGGTCGCCGGAGAGGTCGTCGTGGGGGCCGCGGTGGTGGTGACGTTGAGTTCGTACGGGATCTCGTCGGGGTCGATGGTGCGCACCTCGCCGGAACCGGGAATGGCGCACGCGGCGAGGGTCGACAGCGACAACGTCACCGTGGTGGCGATCAGGATCTTTCGGCTTCTCATGCGTCTCCCTTGGGGAACGTCACCACGAAGCGGGCGCCCCCGGTCGGTGAATCCTCCACCCAGGTGCGACCACCATGGGCGCGCACGTGTTCGGCCACCAGCGCCAATCCCAGTCCGGTGCCACCGGCCCGACTGCGTCCGGCCGAGCCTCGCGCGAACCGTTCGAAGATGCGGGCCCGTTCACTCGGGGTGACCCCGGGACCGGAATCCTCGACGGCCACGAACACGGTCGATTGTGCGGAGGCGTCGTCGGTCGCCTCTTTCGGTGCCTCACCGATGACCACGCGCGTGGCGCCACCGCCGTGCAGACGGGCGTTGTCGATGAGGTTGGCCATGATGCGCTCGAAACGGCGTTTGTCGATGGCCGCGACCCCGTCCGAGTCCGCTTGCACCTCGACCACCAATTCGGTGGCGCCGTACCTCTGCGCGATGCGACGAACCAAGGGGGCCAACTCGGTCTCCTCGGGATGGAGATCGGTGATGCCCACGTCGAGTCGCGACAACTCGAGGAGGTCGATGACCATCTGGTCGAACCGACGAACCTGACTGATGACGACGTCGAGGGCCTGCTGGGTGCGATCGTTCAGATCCGCACGTCGGGCATCGAGAACCTCGACGGCGGCGGCCAACGCGGTGATGGGCGACCGGAGCTCGTGGCTGACGTCGCTGGCGAAACGGGCCTCGCGTTCGATGCGCGCCTGAACCGCGTCGGCCATGCCGTTGAACGAGGTCACGAGTCGGGCCAGATCCGGATCGACCTCGGAGTCCAGGCGCGTGTCCAGACCACCCTCGGCGATGTCGCCGGCCGCCTCGCTGACCCGTTCCAACGGACGCATGATGCGACGACCGACGGCCACTCCGACCAACCCGGCGAGCACCGCCACGATCACGACACCCACGATGAGGGCCGAGCCGATCGCCGTGAGTGTGCGTTGCTCGTCGTCGAGAGGGAAGGCCTCGAAGTACTGGACGTCGATGTCGGCGATGTGCACCGCCACCCCGACGTACGGCTGCTCGTCGATGGTGAAACGTTGACGCGCGGTGACGCCGGTGAGCGCGGCATCCACCAACTCGGTGGGGAACGCGGCCTGGGTGTAGCGGATCTCCTGGCTGAAGAACAGGTTCTCGGGTTGCAGATGCAGCACCGCGAACCCACCCTGTTCCGTTCGCACGTTGCTGATGAGTTCGAAGGCCTCGCTGCGGCGACTGCGAATCTGGGAGCGGATGAGTTGGGCGTTGTTGAAAGCCTGACGCTCGACGACCTCGTCGCGGCGTTGCAGGATGTAGGAACGCGCGGTCAGATAACTGGCCGTCGACAGGGTGATGGATGCCAGCAGTCCCGTGGCCACGAAGAGCAGGGTGACGCGTTGGCGCAGACTGATGGATCGAAGTCGCTCACGCACGGTCACCCGCCAATCCTGCCCCACGACGGGGCCCGCCGAACAGCGAATCGCCCGGCTCGGGCTGGGCCAGCGAGCCGGGCGAGATCCGGGTCTCGATCACGCCGGGCGGCGGGGCCAGGGGGAGGACGGCCCCACCGCACCAGCGTGAACGGGGGTCAGTCTCCCGAGGGTCTGTGAAAGGACGGTGTGGCTTGTGTGCGTTTTTTGTAACAAATCCCCGTCGAAGCCGTCCATCGGCGAGAATCAAACCGTGCATTCGCTGCTCTTCATCGAGGATGACGACCAGATCCGTCTGGCTCTGCGTCTGGCTCTCGAGGACGAGGGGTACGAGGTGAGAGAGGCGTCCGACGGTGCGTCGGGGTTGGCCGCCTTTCATCAGAGCGAGCCCGATCTGGTGCTCCTCGACCTGCGGCTGCCCGACATATCGGGGTTCGAGGTGTGCCGTGCCATCCGCGCCATGAGCATCGTCCCCATCGTCATGGTGACCGCCGAGACCGACACGTCCGACATGGTGTCGGGCCTCGAGGCCGGGGCCGACGATTACGTGACGAAGCCGGTCGTGCCCAAGGAATTGGCCGCCCGCATCCGGGCCCACCTACGCCGGGTGCAACTGCAGGGAACGGTGGTCTCCCCGTCGTCGGAGACCTTCGGTGACGTGGACCTGCGTCGGGAACAGGGGTTGGTCTTCAAGGCGGGTCGCGAGTTGGCGTTGACCAAGACCGAGTTCAATCTCCTGTGCGAGTTCGCCGACCATCCCAACGTGGTGTTGTCGCGCGACCAACTTCTCGAACGGGTGTGGGGTTACGACTACCTCGGCGACAGTCGCCTGGTCGATGCGCACGTGAGGCGTCTGCGCGTGAAGATCGAGGACCATCCGGACGATCCGCGGATCATCCTCACGGTGCGCGGGCTCGGGTATCGCTTGATCCCGGGGTGACCGGCGGCCGTCGCTCTCAGCCGGTGATGAGGCGCAGGAATTCCTCCACCTCGGAACGGGTGGTGGAACGTCGCATCGGTGGCATGGCGGCCAGGATCTCCCGGCGGTAGTTCTTCGTTCCGAGGCGCGGATCGAACACCGCCACCACGCCGCGGTCGGACGCGTTGCGAATGAGCCGACCCGTGGCCTGGGCCAACAGCGTGGCCGCGCGCGGCAGGTCGATGTCACGAAAGGCCCGATCGCCCAAAGCCTCGCGACGGGCGCTGAGCAAGGGGTCGTCGGGTCGCGGGAACGGAATGCGGTCGAGAGTGACCAACGAAAGGGTGCGTCCGGGGATGTCGATGCCTTGGAAGAAGCTGGCCGTGGCGAACAGACACGAGGTCTCGTCCTCGGAGAACATGCGAACCAGTTGGCCGCGCTGGTACTCGTTCTGCGCGAACACCGTCACCGACAAGCGCTTGCGCATCTCGGTGACCGCGGCGTCCATGGCCTTGTAGCTGGTGAACAGGGCGAGCGTTCGTCCACCCGCCGCCGAGATGAGATGGAACAACTCGTCGTGCATGCGCGGGGTGAACTGCGGCGTGTTCGGCTCGGGCAGCGAGGTCGAACAGTAGAGGATCGAGTTCTCCTGGTAGTCGAACGGGCTCTCGACGTCCAACATCTCCGTGCCGTCGGCCGGAAGTCCGATGCGGGTCGGCATGTTGGCCGGGATGGTGGCGCTCGTGAGGATCGCCGGATGCTTGGACCAGACCCCTTCACGAAGAATGGGGGCCACGTCGAGGGGGGCGATGTCCAGTTTGGGTCGGTCGGCGCGACCCGTCACGAACGGAACGAACGTCGCGTCGATGGCCAGCGCCGCGTCGAGGGTGGCGGCCAAACGGTTGGCCAGCATCTGCGCGCGCAACTTACGTTGGTTCGAATCGTCGTCCTTGGTCTCGATGCGTCGCAAACCGTCGAGGGTGGTGGCGATCACCAAGCGTCCGCGGGCGAGTACCTCGGCCACCCCGACCGGAAGGGGGGCGCTCAGACGGTTGCCCACACTCGGAGACAACACCTCGTTGAGCATCAGGCCGACGTCGGTGATGTCCCGATCGAGTTTCGGATCGTCGAGGATGCGACGGACCGCGCCGGCGAAGTAGGTGAAGCTGCCCTCGCCGATCGACATGCCGACGGTGTCGCTCATGATGTCCTCGAGGCCGTGGGCCTCGTCGACGATGACGATGTCGTGCTCGGGCAACAACGCTCCTTCGGAGGCGATGTGATTGCCGTAGAGATGGGTGTTGACCACGATGATCTCGGCTTCGGCGGCGCGGGCGCGGGCAATTTCGGCGAAGCAACTTCCCCCGAACGGGCAGCGATTGGCCCCCGGACACTCCTCGCTACCCACCGACACCGCGAGAGTGGCGCGCTCGGACGGATTGAAGTCCAGATCGGCGAAGTCGCCGGTCGGGGTGCGGGCGGCCCAGGTGACGATGCGGTCGATCTCCCGCTTGGTCGTCGACGAGAAGTCGTCCAGGTCGAGCAAAGTGGGGGAGTCGTCGCGTCGTCCCTTTCCGTCGGATTGGCCCGTGACCTCGGCGATTCGTTGACGACACACGTAGTTTCGACGGCCCTTGAGCACGGCCCACGTCACCTCGTGACCGAGGTAGTCGGCGAGAGCCTCCACGAGGAACGGCAGGTCCTTGCGGGCCAATTGGTCCTGCAGTGCCTTGGTGGCCGTGGCCACCACCGTGCGCTTGCCGGCCAACATGGCCGGAACCAGATAGGCGATGGTCTTTCCGGTTCCGGTGCCCGCCTGCACGACCAGGTGGCGCCCCTCGGCGATCGCCTCCTCCACCGCGTCGGCCATCTGGCGCTGTCCCGGACGGATCTCGGCGGCCGGCAACGCGGACGTCGCGATCTCCAACGCATCGGAGAGGGTCCGGCGAGACGACGGTTTGGGCACCCCGTCACCGTACAGGAGGTGAGCGAGTCGGGAAGGTGAGAGTGCTCTTTCCGTCTATCGATGATTCGGAGAGTTCCGAGCCAACTCGACGGCGGCCCGCAGATCGTCCGACGAGTAGTCGGGCCACGCCGCCGACGCGAACGAGATCGGAGCACCGTGGGCCTGCCACAACAGGAAGTTCGACACGCGGGTCTCACCCGAGGTTCGCACGAGGACATCGACCGGCGGAAGGTCCGGTTGGTACAACGCGGAATCGATGGCCTCCACAGTGATCTCCCGACCGTCGCGGCGCAAAGTCTCGACGGCGTGGGCGATCTCGGTGCGACTGCCGTAGTCGAAAGCCACCGTCAGCGTCATGCCGGTGTTGGCTTCGGTGTCGCGGATGGCCTTGGCGATCGCCCGTTGCACGTAGCGCGGGGTGCGGGCCGCCGGATCGTCGAAAGGACGACCGATCCAACGAACACGCACGTTCAACTCGTTCAGTTCCGCCACCCGACCGAACAACTTCTTGTGCAGTCCGAGGATGTGCCGAACCTCTTGACGCGGTCGGACCCAGTTCTCGGTCGAGAATCCGAACACGGTGAGATGATCGATTCCGAGGCGCACCGCAGATCGCACCACCGCGGCCAGATTCTCCTCGCCCGCGGTGTGGCCGGCCGTGCGAGGAAGGCCTCGTTGCTTGGCCCACCGACCGTTTCCATCCATGATGCAGGCGACGTGCACGGGAGAACCGTACATCCTCCGGCGTACGAAGCACCGGAGCCACCGCGGGACACGTCCCGTCGGCAACAATGGAAAGGTGTTCGACCGCATCCGACGCCCGCGCGACGTCAAGAATCCCGTGACCCCACCGTTGTTGCGTCACGTGGTGGTCGCCGGAGGGGAGCTCGACGAGTGGGTGGCGATGTCGTCACAGCAGTGGGACGAGCGGATCTCCCTGCTGGCCGGCGTCGCGGCCGCCCATGGGGCCCGATGGGTGAGCGTGTTCCCCTTCGGTTCGCGGTCCGCATCCGAAACGACGATGGAGCCGATCGTTCGTGAGGTGTCGGGGGTGCGTGTTTCCGTCAGCCCCCACGCCGACGGTCGTCGTCGAATCGCCGACACTCTTCGTGGATCGACCGGTGTGGTCTTCGACGAACGCTCGGTCGAGGAGCTCCTGCACGGAGAAGCCGGCGAACCGGATCTGGTGGTGGTGCTCGGTCCACCCGATCGGCTTCCGCCGTCGCTCGTCTGGGAGTTGGCGTACAGCGAGTTGGTCTTCGTTCCCGTGGATTGGTCCGATCTCGATGCCGATCGATTCGATGACGCCCTCGGCGTCTATTTCGGGCGCGAACGTCGCTTCGGCGGGGTCGATGAATGACCAGCCGGTTGTACCGCGACCGCGGGATCGTTCTTCGCACCTACAAGTCGGGTGAGGCCGATCGCGTCGTCGTGTTCCTCACCGAGAACAACGGCAAGGTGCGGTCGATCGCCAAGGGGGTGCGCAAGACCCGTTCGAAGTTCGGGGGTCGCCTCGAACCTCTCTCGTTGCTCGACGTCCAGTTCCACCGTGGGCGCGACCTGGACATCGTGAACCAGGTGGAGACGGTCGACAGCACCCACAACGTGTTCGGTGATCTGGATTCCATGACCGAGGCCATCGCGGTGTTGGAAGCGGTCGACCAGTTGGTGCCCGACCGCGAGCCGGTTCCGCACATGTTCCGCATGTTGGTGGGAGCCCGGCGCACGCTTTTGACGCGACCGTCACCACTCGTGGTTCCGGCTTTTCTGTGGAAGCTGCTGGCGTCCGAAGGTGTGCATCCGGTGCTCGATCGATGTTCCGTGTGCGACGAGGTGCCCGAGGCCGGCGCCGAGTTCGGAACCTTCGACGTGCGACACGGAGGAGTGACCTGTTCGGCGTGTCGGGCCGGAATCCCCGTCAGTCGGGCCGCGCTCGACCTGATGCGCGAGGTGCTCGGAGGAGGTCTGGGCGACGCCCTGGATCGGGCGTTCCATCCGGAGGGACAAACGCTCGACGACCCGGTCATCAACGAGGTCTCCGGTTTGGCGACGAAGGCCTTCGAACATCATGTCGAACGTCGGTTGCGATCCGTGTCGATCTTCGAGCGCCACGACCCGGGATCGTGATCCGCCCTCCGTCCCCTTAGCCTTGACCGTCATGCCGGCCACGGACCTCGAACAGATCGTCAACTTGTGCAAGAGGAGGGGTTTCGTCTACCCGTCCGCCGAGATCTACGGAGGATTCCGTAGCTCGTACGACTACGGCCCGCTCGGTTCCCTGATGTTGCGCAACGTTCGCGAGTCCTGGGTACGCACGATGGTCCAGAAGCGCGATGACGTGGTGCTCATCGACGCCGCCATCCTCGGCCCGCCGCAGGTGTTCGAGGCCAGCGGTCACCTCGCGAACTTCAGCGACCCCTTGGTCGACTGCAAGAAGTGCAAGCAGCGCTTCCGCGAGGATCACCTCGAGAATCCGCTCGTCTGCCCCGGCTGCGGTTCGGAGGGCACGCTCACCGAGGCCCGTGCGTTCAACCTGATGTTCAAGACCTTCGCCGGTCCGGTGGAGGGTTCGGGGGCCGAGGTGTACCTGCGTCCCGAGACCGCGCAGGGAATGTTCGTCAACTTCACGAACGTGCTGCAGACGAGTCGCAAGAAGCCCCCGTTCGGGATCGCTCAGGTGGGCAAGAGCTTCCGTAACGAGATCACCCCGGGCAACTTCATCTTCCGTACCCGTGAGTTCGAACAGATGGAGTTGGAGTTCTTCGTACCGCCGGCCGAGGGCCCCAAGTGGTACGAGTACTGGTGCAACGCGCGCATGCAGTGGTACGTGGATCTGGGGATCCCGGCCGAGATGCTCCGCTTGCGGGCCCACGACGCCGACGAACTGTCGCACTATTCGGCGGGCACCGCCGACGTCGAGTTCGCCTATCCGTGGGGATGGGGCGAACTGGAGGGAATCGCCCAGCGCACCAACTTCGACCTGAATCAGCACGCCACCCATTCGGGTCAGAAGCTCGACTATTTCGATCAGGCGACCAACGAGCGCTACGTCCCGTTCGTGATCGAGCCGGCGGCGGGAGTGAACCGCGCGATGGCGGCCTTCCTGTTGGCGGCCTACGAGGAACAGGTGGTGGGCGAGGAGACCCGAACCGTTCTCCACCTCCACCCCCGTCTCGCGCCGTACAAGATCGCGGTGTTGCCGCTCAGCAAGAAGGACACGTTGACGCCGTTGGCGCGAACGATCTTCGAATCGCTCGGTGAGCGCTACATGGTCGACTACGACGACACGCAGTCCATCGGCAAGCGGTATCGACGTCAGGACGAGATCGGCACCCCCTTGTGCGTCACCGTCGACTTCGATTCGCTCGAGGACGGAGCGGTCACCATCCGTGACCGCGACACCATGGAGCAGGCCCGAGTGCCGATCGCCGATCTGGAGTCCGAGATCCGCTCACGCCTGGGCTTCTGAGACCCGCTCACGCGCGTCTACGCTGTCGACGAGGGTTCGATCACGGACCTGTCGTCAGGAGGGGAAATGTCCAAGGTCGCCGTCATCGCCAAGATCGCCGCTCAGGAAGGTAAGCGAGCCGATCTCGCTCGCGCGCTGCAGGCCGCACTCGACACCGCCCAGGGCGAGGTCGGCACGGAGGCGTACATCCTGCACGAGGACGCTTCGGACGCGAACCTGCTGTGGATGTACGAGATGTACACCGATCAGGACGCTCTCACCGTGCACATGGGATCGGAGGCCTTCAAGGCCCTCGGACCGTCGATCATGCCCTTCCTCGCCGGTCGTCCCGAGTTGATCTTCGTGACCCCCATTGGCGGCAAGGGCGCCTGATCTTGAGCGCTCCGGCGACGTATCTCGACCGAATCGTCGCGTGGCACCGCCGGCGTGCCGAGAGCGACGAGCGCGATCGTGACGACCTGACGGCGCGGTGTCTGACCATGGGTCCGACACGGGGCTTCCGAGCGCGATTGAAGGTCGATGCGGCCGAAGGTCTGGGCGTGATCGCCGAGATCAAACGTCGTTCGCCGTCGAAGGGCGACCTCGCCGTCGGCCTCGATCCCGCGGTCCTGGCCGACCAGTACCGGGACGGAGGAGCCAGTTGCCTCTCGGTGCTCACCGACGAGGAATTCTTCGGGGGATCCATCCGGGATCTCCAAACCGCATCGGCGGCCAGTGGTCTGCCGGTGTTGCGCAAGGACTTCACGGTCGACGTTCTCGACGTTCTCGACGCCCGCTTGATGGGGGCCGACTGCGTGTTGCTGATCGCCGCGGCGCTGTCGGCGGCTGAGTTGGCCGAACTCCACGGTGTCGCGCGGTCGGTGGGACTGGACGCACTGGTCGAGATCCACGACGAGCACGAACTCGAACGCGCGATCGACGTGGGGGCCGACCTCGTCGGGGTGAACCAGCGCGATCTCGTGACGTTCCGGGTGGATCATGAGCGCGCCTTGCGCATGGGATC
>WLEG01000061.1 GCA_009704425.1 Actinomycetota bacterium
AGCCTGTGGGCTCTGGTGTTCGGCAACGCCGGCGAGATCGGCATGAAGATGAACATGAGCCTGTTGCCGCGCACGGAGTCGCACCACGGCGCGATGGTCCACGACGAGATTTATCTGGAGGTGGCCACCACCTTGGTGGCCTTCATCCTGGCCGGGCGCTGGTTCGAGGTTCGGGCCCGTCGACGCGCCGGTGACGCGTTGCGCGCGCTGTTGGATCTGGGTGCCAAGTCGGTGACGTTGTGGCGCGACGGAAACGAGACGGTCATCCCCATAGGTGCGCTGGGCGTGGGCGAGACGTTCGTGGTGCGGCCGGGCGAAACGGTGGCCACCGACGGTGTGGTGGTGGAGGGCGACAGCAGCATCGACGCCAGCATGATCACCGGCGAGAGCGTGCCGGTGGATTGTCGACCGGGTGACGTCGTCACCGGCGGAACACTCAACGCGAACGGCCGACTGTTGGTGCGTACCACGCGCATCGGTCGCGACACGGTGCTGGCGCAGATGGCCCGTTTGGTGGAACGCGCACAGGACGGCAAGGCGCCGGTGCAGCGACTGGCCGACAAGGTGAGTTCCGTGTTCGTTCCCGCGGTGATCGTGCTCTCCGTGGCCACTCTGGTCGGGTGGCTCGTCATCAGTGCCGACGTGCAGCGATCGTTCGAGGCGGCGGTGGCCGTGTTGGTGATCGCGTGCCCGTGTGCCTTGGGTCTGGCCACGCCCGTCGCGTTGTTGGTGGGCACCGGTCGCGCCGCGCGCGAGGGCATCATCATCAAGGGTGCGCACGTGCTGGAGGCCACCCGTGCGGTGGACACCATCGTGTTCGACAAGACGGGCACGCTCACCACCGGCATCATGACGTTGCAGAGCGTCGACGAGATCGAAGCCGGTCACCTCGCCACGGTGCTGGCCCTGGAGTCCAACAGCGAACATCCCATCGCGCGCGCCGTGGTACAGGGGTTGCGTGAGCGAGGAGTGGTGGCCGCGCTCCCGGTGGAGGATTTCGTCAACATCCCGGGCGTCGGCGTGTCGGCGGCGGTGGACGGACGCCGGGTGACGATGGGTCGGTCCGCGCACGGCGACGATTCCGGTTCCACTCTCGTGGAGGCCACGGTCGACGGTCGCGTGGTGGCACGACTGGCCGTGAGCGACCAGGTGAAGCCGACGGCCGCGGCGATCGTGTCGCAACTGCGCGCGCTCGGCGTGCGCCCGATGATCGTGTCCGGAGACTCCGGCGGCCCGGTGCGGCGCGTGGCGGCCAGCGTGGGTATCGACGCTCACGAAACGCGCGCGGCCGTGTTGCCCGCCGACAAGTTGCGCATCGTGCACGAACTGCAGGCCGCCGGTTCGATGGTGGCGATGGTGGGCGACGGCGTGAACGATGCGGCCGCCTTGGTGGCCGCCGACCTGGGCGTGGCCATGGGCACCGGCACCGACGCCGCCATGGAGGCCGGTGACCTCACCATCGTGAACGGTGACCTGGCCAAGGTGCCGCGCGCGCTGGCGCTCAGTCGTCGCACGTTGGGCATCATTCGCGCCAACCTGTTCTGGGCCTTCGCCTACAACGTGGCGGCGCTGCCGCTGGCGGTGGCGGGGCTCATGAATCCGGTCATCGCCGGTTTGGCCATGGCGCTGTCGAGCGTCTTCGTGGTCACGAACAGCCTCCGTCTTCGACGCTGACCGTCAGCACCTCGCGGGCCCGCTTCAACGCGGACGCGCGGCGATTGCGCGCCGAACGGGCGTTGATGCCCAACGCATCTCCGGCCTCGGCGGAGTTCACGTCGTTCATCACCGAGCGCAACATCTGGATGTCGGCCGTGCTCAATCCCGAACGCGCCAGATCGGCCAGAAGTGCCTCCACCTCACCGTCGGCCGCCACCGGATCGTGCGAACCGTTCGCGCGAGCGTGGTTGGCGCCGGCCAGGTCCAGCACGCGGTCTCCGACCACGGTCTCGATGGTGGCGCTCTTCAGTCGCTTGTCGCGCACGAAGGCCGCGTATTCGATGTCGCGCACCAGGTTTCCGGCCACGTGCACGGGACGTCGGTCGATGGGGTACCGGCGTATCACCACCCAGGCCGCCGACACCACGGCCTCGAAGGCGCCGATGGTTCCGTTGTCGGTGATGGGCGCCCGCTTGGTGGCGATGGACAACATGGCCGGCATCAACCGCTGCAGCATCACGCGGGCGGCCAGTTCGTCGGTGGCGGCCCTCTGCTGGATGAGGGCGAGGTAGTGATCGGAGTCGTCGTCGTCCGAGCGACCGTCCAAGCCCGACCGAATCAAGAGTTCGTCCAGGTGCCCGATGGGTAGTCCCGGCAACCCCCACGCGTTCACCTGGCGCAACAGGCGACGATTGCCGCACATCGCGGCCCACTCCACGTACAGGGCATGGGCCACGGGAATGCGTCCGGAGATGGTGGGTCGACCTCCGCGGGACACGGTGTGCAGATCGGGCCGCACCACGCAGGGCAGGTCCCACGGCTTGAGCGGGGTGACGGGTGGATCGAGGACGGGTGTGTGGTTGTTCATGACCCGACCACATCGCGGTGAACTCACCCGGGGTCGCCCCGTCGATCACCGCGGTTCACCCGGACTCTCACCGGTGACGGGGGCGGTGAGAGATCGGTGGCATCACGGGTGCATGACCGCACGACCGTTCCATCGCCCACCACTGCGACCGTGGGAGCAACCCCGGGTCCCCGACTCGCTGCCACCGGTGCCGACGCCCCCGGTGATCGACGGCGACACGGATGTCGCGGGCCGTCTGACCGCCCTTCTGCCGGGCATCATGACCGCGGGACTGTTCGGTTTGGTGACCGGGAACATGACGTTCGCCGTGGTGTCGGTGGTGGCCGCGTTGCTGACCGTGGTGGTGTGGCGACTGGATGCGTCGCGTCGACGACGCCGGCGCGGTCGTGAGATCGAGGCCCGCGATCGGGAGCGCGCCCTCCTGGAAGCCGAACACGTGCGGCAGTGGGATCGGTGGCACCGGGCGCGCGCGAGTCGCCTTCGTTACGAACATCCGAACGCGCACGAGCTGGCCACGCTGGTGGCCACGGGTGACGAACGGCTGTGGCACTGGCGTCCGGCTCGACACGACGACGTGTGGAGGGTGTCCGTCGCACGCGGGAGCGAGACGGTGAGGGTCGACGCGACGGAGGCGACCGTCGTGTTGGACGACGTGCCGCGGTTGGTCGACCTCGCCCCCGGTGCGGTGGTCGGGGTTCACGGACCGACGGCGACGGCGGTGGCACGGGCGATGACGGTGCGCCTGGCCGTGCGCTCGGGCCCGGCCGACTGGCGCCTGACCGCCTGGCCCCGTTCGGTGAGTCGAACGGTCGGGCTGGCCGGAGCACCCCATTCCGACGCGCGCGCGTCGCACACGGTGTGCGTCGTCGACCGACCCGAACGCTGGGTGGAGTACTCACGACTGCGGGGAGATGCCTGCGTGATCGTGATCGCCGGACGGCGTCACGAACTGCCCGCCGAGTGTTCGACCATCATCGTCGCCGACGAGGTGGAGGGTATGGACTCGACGACGGCCGACACCGTGATGCGCGCGCTGTGTCGCTGGACCGACCCCGAGTCGATCGAGGCATCCGTGAACGACGAACGATCTCGTATCGACAGCGTGACTCCGTTCGCGGTGGTGCTGGGCGACGATGATCTCGGTCGGGAGTTTCGGATCGACATCGTGCGCGACGGGCCGCACGCGGTGGTGGTGGGGTGCACCGGATCGGGGAAGAGCGAACTTCTTCTGCGATGGCTCACCGAGATGTGTGCCACGGTGGACGCGGCGATGCTGAACCTGCTGGTGGTGGATTACAAGGGCGGCTCCATCAGCGACGTGCTGGCAGGCTTGCCGCACACGGTGGGAATGCTCACCGACCTGGACGAGTCCACCGTCGATCGTGCGGCGGCGGCGTTGCGGTGCGAGTTCCGCGATCGTGAGGAGCGATTGCGAGATTTGGGTGCGCGGGGAATCGATGATTGCGCGGACGGGACGATTCCCCGTCTGCTGGTGGTGGTGGACGAAGTGGCGGCCCTGCGCGCGCAATCACCGGAGTTCCTGCACGAGTTGTTGACCATCGCCCATCGCGGCCGCTCGTTGGGCATGCATCTGATCCTGGCCACGCAACGACCGCACGCTCTTACCGCCGACATCGTGGCCAACAGCGATATTCGCGTGGCGCTGCGCGTGTTGAACACCGGAGACAGCGTGGACGTGGTTGGCTCACCGGTGGCGGCGTCGTTCCCCCGTCACGCGCCGGGTCGCGCCGCGGTGTCGTGTTCGGGGTCCGAGCCCGTCGTGGTGAACGCGCGAGTCGCGCGAGCCGTCGACACGAAGTCGGATCAGGTGAGCCATGAGGCGCCACCGTTGTGGCGGTCGGTGTTGTCGTCTCGGTTGGAGCAGATCGAGCACGCGGGCGCGGTGGCGGTGTTGGACGACGTCGAGCGACGCGATCAACCACCCGTGCGGTCCGTCGATGGTTGGTGGTTGGTCGTCGGTGAGCCGAACACCCGGACCCCCGCGCTGCAGTCGATCACCGCGCACGTGGACCCCCTCGTGCTGAGTGCCGCCGACTGTGACGCGGAAACCATTCACCGAACCGCGTTGGCGTTGGAGTCCCGTGTCGCGAACGCCGTGGTGCTCGACGGCGTGGACGACATCGTGGCGCACTGCCTGGGGGACGCGGCGAGCCGCTTGGCCTGGAGTCGCGTGGAGAAATGTCTGTCGTCGGGCGGGGTGAACGTGTTGGTCGCCACCTGCGCGCGCGAGTCGGGAACTCCGCTGGTCGTTCGCGATCGGTGCTCGCGAACGTTCCGCATGGTCGACGCCCACGGCGGGTTCGAGACGTTGCTCGACGGGCGGGACGTGTTCGGTCGCTTCGTGATGCCGACGACTCCGCGCGGACGTCGCATGGTGGAACGATTCCCCCGATGCGTTCACTGCGAGAGTGCGTTCGCGGTGTTCGCCGATGACGGCCGACCCGTGGAGTTGTCGACGCGTGATTCGTGGCGCGTCATGATCATCGGTGAATCGGGCTCGGGCCGAAGTGTCGCCGCGCGCTCGTTGGCCGAACACTGGCGACGGGAGCGCGGTCATCTGGTGCGTCGATTGGTCGTGTTCGATCACGACGATGTTCCGGACGACACGTCGATCGATGACGACGACGTCGACGTGATCGCCGTCGCCGATCCGCTGGAGTTGCGCAACTCATTCGATCATCGGGCACACGCCGTCCGTCGGTTCAGAACCGGCCTGCTTCTGGGTAACGCGGCCGGTGACCACGCGGATCTGTTGGGCGCCGCACCACCGCCGCGTCCGTACGCGATCGCACCCGGTCGGGGCGAGTGGGTGCAACACGGCATCGCCATGGGCATCGTGCAGGTGACGGTCTGACAGAATCGGGGAATGCGCACCACGCTCCCCTCGGGCACACCGGCCGAAGTCCATCACGTTCCGTCGGCGCCGTACGGGTTGGTGGTGCATCCCGACATGTTCGGACTACGTCCGTTGTTCGACGATCACGTGCGACGGTTCGCCGAGGAGTGGGGTATGTCGACCGTGGCGATCGAACCGTTCCCGGACCTGGCCGAGGGTGCCTCACCCGAGGATCGTTTCGCGTCCATGCCCTCCAAGCGCGACAGTGACGTGTTCGACGATCTGCGATCGGCCGCGGACCTGACCGGTTGCACCACCGTGCGCATGATCGGTTTCTGCATGGGCGGTATGTACGCGTTCAAGGCCGCGTCCACCGGCATTTTCGATCGCATCGTGAGCGTCTACGGGATGATCTCCATACCCGAGGCATGGCGCGGACCCGAGCAGGCCGAGCCGTTGTCGTTGTTGGCCGCGGGGGATTCGTCGGGCGTTCTGGCCATTCTCGGAGGTCGCGACGTGTGGACTCCGGAAGCCGACATCGAACGTCTGCGCGAGACCGACGCGACGATCGCGTTCTACGCCGAGGGTGAGCACGGGTTCGCGCACGACCCCAGTCGTCCGGCGCACCGACCCACCGATGCCGCCGACGCCTTCATTCGGGCGCGGAACTGGTTGACGCGCTGAATCAGCGGGCGCGAAGCTCGAGGCGGTCGCGCATGACGATCTTGTAGCGACGCTCGTGCTGCTCGATCCAACCGAGGCGGATGAAACTGCTGATGGCCTTGTTCACGCGCTCGCGTGACGCGCCCACCATGCCGGCCAACTCTTCTTGCGTGACGGGCAGAACGAACTCGTCGGCGCCGGCGGCCAGTTCGAGCAAACGCTTGGCGGTGCGACCAGTGACGTCGAGGAACACCGAGTCGGCCAGCGCGCCGTCCATCACGCGCAGGCGCTCGGCCAACATGCGCACCACACCGCGCAGCACCTTGGGGTTGTTGTCCAGCAACTCGCCCACCGGGTCGTAGGGAACCTCGAGGACCTCGCTGGGTTCGATGGCGCGCGCCATCGCGGAACGCGGACCGGCGTCCAGCAGACCCATCTCGCCGAAGAGATCTCCGGCTTCCATGAGGGCCACCATGCTCTCGCGCTTGTCGACCTCGCTCGCGATGGCGATGGCGATGCGACCCGAGAGAACGATGTACATCGATTCGGCTTCCTCGCCGGCCTCGAAGAGATGGTCACCGCGCGACAGGATCCGCTTGCGACCCTTGGCGGCGATGGCCGCCACGTCATCGGCGGGAGCCTCGCCGAAAAAGTCGGTCTTGAGGAGGACGTCTTCGTAAGCCATTACGAACAGACGGTACTACCCTCAACCCCCATGTCGGATGTCCGAGCACGAACTCGGGTGGAGGATTCCACCGGATCGGTGTGGACGGTGGTGGTGGCCGGCGGTTCGGGTCGTCGATTCGGCGCGATGAAGCAATACGAATCCCTCGGAGACCGACGTGTGGTGGATCACGCGGTGGAGACCGCCCGCCTCGTCGGTGACGGCGTGGTGTTGGTGCTCCCCGAATCGGACGTGGCGGACGAGACGACATGGGGTGCGGCGTCGGACGTCTCGGTGGTGGCCGGTGGTCCCACGCGCACCGCCAGTGTGCGCAACGGATTGGCGGCGGTCCCCGCCGATGCCGCCGTCGTGTTGGTGCACGATGGCGCTCGACCGTTCGCCTCGGCCGGGTTGTATCGCCTGGTGATCGACGCGGTGCGCGGTGGTGCCGACGGAGCGGTGCCCGGCCTGCCGGTGACCGACACCGTGAAGGTGATCGAGGTCGTGGAGTCGGCCAGCATCGGCGTGGGCGGTTCGGTGGTGCCGCACATCGTGGACACCCCCGATCGGGCCACGTTGTTGGCGGTCCAGACACCGCAAGGCTTCGTGGCGGAGATTCTGCGACGGGCGTACCTGTCGGAGGTCGATGCATCCGACGACTCCGCACTCGTCGAGTCCATCGGCGGTACCGTCATTGCCGTGCCCGGTGAGATCGACAATCGCAAGATCACCCATCCCGAGGATCTGGTGTGGGCACGTGACGTGCTGGCGCGACGCAACGGTTCGGTGACGTCGTGAGCATCGACGCCATCCGTGTGGGTCAGGGCTTCGACATTCATCGTTTCACCGACGACCCCGAGCGCCGTTTGGTGTTGGGTGGTGTGGTGTTCGAGGGCGCGCGCGGTTTGGTGGGCCACAGCGACGCCGACGTCATCGCGCACGCGTGCGCCGACGCCCTGTTGGGTGCGGCCGGCATGGGCGACATCGGTGAACATTTCCCCGACACCGATCCGCAGTGGAAAGGTGTCGACTCCCTGGTGATCTTGGATCACGTGGCATCGATGGTGCGCTCCAGCGGATGGACCGTGGGCAACATCGACTGCAGCGTGGTGTGCGAGGAGCCCAAGTTGGCCCCGAACCGTGACGCGATGCAGCGCAGGTTGAGCGACGTCACCGGTGCCCCGGTGTCGGTGAAGGGGCGGCGGGCCGAGGGTCTGGGTGCTCTCGGTCGTCGCGAGGGCATCGCGTGCTGGGCCTCGGCCGTGATCTATCGAGTCGACAGCAGGAGTGAGATCTGATGGCCGCACGCAAGGGAACGGGACCGCGCAAGGGAACCGGAAAGCCGAAGCCGGCGTCGGCCGGCAAGGGCAAGCCGGCCAAGCCGCGCACACCGTCGTCGGGTGCGGGCAAGTCGACCAAGGGTCGCAATCTCGGACCCAGCGCGCGCGGACCGCGTGTGGTGGATGCACGCGGCGCCGGTCGCACCGGAGCCGTGAAGCCGGGCCCCATGAAGCCGGGACGGGCGGCCGGACGTGGTGCCGGTCGTGGAGCGGCATCGGAGTCCGACGACGATTTGGGTGGTCGTCAGATCGAGGGCCGTCAGGCGGTGCGCGAGTTGTTGATCGCCGGTCGTCGCCGCGTGCACGAGGTGTGGTTGGCGGCCGACCTGGACGAGAGCGACGTGGTGGAGGACATCCGTGATCTGGCGCGCGCGAATCGCGTGCTGGTGGTGGAGGTCAGTCGCAAGAAGTTGGAGTACACCTCGCGCAGCGAGGCTCCCCAGGGCGTGTTGGCGCACGCCGATCCGATTCCGTCGGTGCCCATCGACGCGTTGTTGAAGCGTCGGCCGGGCAAGGCTCCGTTCCTGGTGGCCGTCGACGGCGTGACCGACCCGGGCAACCTGGGCGCGTTGTTGCGTTGTTGCGACGGTGCGGGTGTGGACGGCGTCATCCTTCCGCGACATCGTTCGGTGCACATCACGCCGACCGTGGCCAAGGCGTCGGTGGGTGCGGTGGAGTACGTGCCCATGGCGGTGGTGGGTGGACTGCCCACCACGTTGGCGCGCATGCGCGAGTTGGGCATCTGGGTGGTGGGCCTCGACGACGCCGCCGACAAGAGCCTGTTCGAGTTGGGTGATCTGGCCACTGAGGGCATCTGCTTGGTGTTGGGTGCCGAGGGTCCGGGCCTGTCGCGTCTGGTGCGCGAACGTTGCGATCTGATCGTGAGCATTCCGATGAGGGGCCGATTGAGCTCGCTGAACGTGTCGGCCGCGGCGTCGTTGGCCACCTACGAGGTCGCCCGCCACCGCAAGTAGCCTGCGGGGCGTCGCCGGGTTAGCTCAGTGGTAGAGCAACCGCCTTGTAAGCGGTAGGTCGTGGGTTCAATCCCCACACCCGGCTCTCAGGCCAGCAGTTCGCGCACGCGCGCCAGCAACACGTCGAAGGCCGCGTCGTTGTGGCCGCCCTCGGGGAAGAT
>WLEG01000062.1 GCA_009704425.1 Actinomycetota bacterium
CGCCATGGTGGTCTCCACCGCGTCGGCCTGCCTCGTCCACGATTCCGACGAAGGACACGTCGCGTTGGCGCTCGGAGCGGTCGCTCCCACCATCGTGCGGGCCGTCAAGGCCGAGGCCTGGCTCTCGCGCCAGATCGACCTGCGCGGGAGTTTCCGGGTGTCGCCCGAGACGGCCCACGAGTTCGGTCTCCGCGCCGCGAGCGAGACCAGCCCGATCACCGACCACCGTTCCACCGCGGAGTACCGCCGACACGCGGTGTCGGTGCTCGCCCGTCGTCTTCTCGAAAGGTCCGCCTCATGAGCATTCCCAACGACTCCTTGAACGAGTCCTACACGCTCAACGTGAACGGGGCCGAACGTGAGGTTCGCGACGCCTGGTTGGGCGAGAGCTTGTTGTACGTCTTGCGCGAACGATTGGGATTGCCGGGAGCCAAGGGCGCGTGCGAGCAAGGTGAGTGCGGCAGTTGCACGGTGATCATCGACGATCGCGCCGTTTGCTCGTGTTTGGTGATGGCCGCTTCGGCCACCGAGTCGCGGATCCTGACGGTCGAGAGTCTCGGCGAGAACGGGCGTCTCTCCGACGTGCAACAGGCGTTCCTGGACGCCGGCGGGGTCCAATGTGGTTTCTGCACACCCGGATTCATCGTGGCCGTTCATCATCTGCTCGATCAGAATCCCAACCCCGATGACGAGCAGATCAAGGAAGCCCTCTCGGGCAACATCTGCCGCTGCACCGGATACGGACGGATTCTCGACGCCGTGAAGGTCGCGGCCCGTGGTCGCCGGAACGGAGTGACGTCATGAGTGTGGTCACCGGCTCCTCGACCCGTTTCGGGGCGTTGGGTTCGAACGCGAACCGACCCGACGGAAACGCGAAGGTTCAGGGAGGGTTCGCCTTCTCGAGCGACATGTGGGCCGAGAACATGCTCTGGGGTGCCACCATGCGTAGCCCGCATCCCCACGCCCGTCTCGTGAGCATCGACGCGTCGGAAGCCTGGAAGATCCCCGGAGTCGAATGCGTGGTCACGGCCGACGACGTTCCCGGTCTTCCCAACTACGGACTGATCATGCAGGACCAGCCGGTGTTCGCCCGCGTGGGCGACACCGTGCGCTATCTCGGCGAACCCATCCTCGCCGTCGCGGCCGATCATCCCGAGACCTGTCGTCGGGCCCTGGCCGCGATCAAGGTGCAGTACGAGGTGCTCGAGCCCGTCACCGATCCCGAACGTTGCATCGACGGAAGCGCTCCCCCGTTGCATCCCGACGGAAACGTCTTCCGGCATCAACGAATCCTCGCGGGTGATCAAACGATCGTCGGCGAGATCCAGGTCGAGGGCACCTACGAGATCGGCATGCAGGATCAAGCGTTCCTCGGTCTCGAAGCCGCCCTGGCGGTACCCGACACCGGCGGGGACGGTGTCGAGCTGTACATCGCCACCCAGTGGCTGCACGAGGATCGCAAGCAGATCGCCGCGTGCCTCGGCTTGCCCGAGGAGAAGGTGCGTTTGGTTCTGGGCGGGGTGGGCGGCGCCTTCGGAGCCCGCGAGGACATCAGCCTGCAGGTGCACACCTGTCTCCTGGCTCTGCGCACCGGTCGTCCGGTCCGGATCTCCTACAGCCGCGAGGAGAGCTTCTTCGGGCACGTCCATCGTCATCCGGCCACCATCTGGATGCGCCATCACGCCGACGCGCAGGGGCACATCCTGCGGATCGAATCCCGCATGGTTTTCGACGGCGGTGCCTACTGCAGCACCTCGCCCGCCGTGCTCATCAACGCCATCACCCACACGCAGGGTCCGTACAAGTGCGACAACGCCACCGTCGACGGCTGGGCGTTGCGCACGAACAATCCGCCCTGCGGTGCCATGCGGGGCTTCGGCGTCGTCCAGGCGTGTTTCGCCCACGAGAGTCAGATGGACAAGTTGGCCGCCGCCACGGGACTGTCACCGGTCGAGGTTCGTCTCCGCAACGCCATGGAGACCGGTGACCGCTTGATCACCGGACAGATCATGGACAGCGTCGCTCCCGTGGCCCGCTGCATCCGCGAGACCGACGCCATCCCGCTTCCGCCGCCCATGTCGGTGGATGCGAACGAACTACTGGTTCCCGGTGGGACGGGCCTCACGGCGCTTCCGTCGAACATCCGCCGCGGGATCGGATGGGGCGTGAGCATCAAGAACCTCATGTACTCCGAGGGATTCGACGACTTCTCCACCGCCCGCTGCCGGATCGCCGACGGCGCGGTCCACGTGAAGTTCGCCACCGCCGAGGTCGGTCAGGGATTCGTCATGCTGGCCCAACAGATCGCCCGCAGCGTTCTCGGTGTGGACGACGTGTTCCTCGACCCCATCGACACCCAGGTGGGCTCGGCCGGTTCCACCTCGGCCAGTCGACAGACGTGGATGAGCGGTGGTGCCGTCGATGCGGCCTGTCGCGCGGTGCGCGACGAGCTTCTCGACCTCGTCGCCGCATCGCGGGGGCTGGTGCGCCAGGAACTCCGAATCGACGGAACCGACATCGTCGACGGTCTGACCGGAGCACGCATCCCGGTGGCCGAGGTCATCGGTGACCACGAGATCGATCACACCGTCGAGTACCACCACCCGGCGACCGAGGATCTCGACGAGAACGGACAGGGCAACTGTCACGTCGCGTTCGCCTTCGTGGCCCATCGGGCGGTGGTCGACGTGGATCCCGATCTGGGTCTCGTCAAGGTGGTCCAGATCGCCACCGCCCAGGACGTGGGTCGGGTGCTGAACCCGTTGTCCGTTCAGGGACAGGTGGAAGGTGGCATCGCGCAGGGACTCGGTCTGGCGGTGATGGAGGAGATCATCGTCACGGACGGGAAGGTTCGCAATCCGAGCTTCACCGACTACCTGCTGCCGACGTTCCTCGACGCGCCGACGGTGGACATGGTGCTGATCGAGGAACCCGAGCCCAAGTCCCCTCTCGGTGCCAAAGGGGTCGGAGAACCGCCGTGCGTCTCCGTCACGCCCGCCATCGCGAACGCGATTCGCAACGCGATCGGTCGCGAGCTTCCGCGGGTCCCGGTGCGCCCCTACGACATCTGCCTCTGAGCGTCACAGCCCCAATCGGACGAACAGATCATCGGGGGCCGAAATCTCGGTCAGTGCGATCCGAAGGTGCTCGATCATGGCGACCTCCAGGTCCTCGTGGCCCCCGACGAGAGTGAGATCCCGCGTCTGATCCTCGTCCTGTCGCGAGTACAGGATGTTCCGGTCCACGAGTCCGCCCACGGCCCAGAACGGCAGCATGTCGCCCTCGACGAACGGCTGACGGATGACGGGAACGTCCGAACCGGGCATCACGTCGAGGCGGGCCCGGCCGTCGGGTCGCGGAAGCCGAAGATCGGGTAACGCGTGAACCGGCATCGTGCTCCAGCGATTGGACCACATGCTGAGGGGGAACCCGCTTCCGACCGACCCCCTGATGTAACAGTGCTCGTCGGTGACGATCTGTACCTCTCGTCCCCAGTAGCCCGTCAGCACGTGGTCGCGAACACGTGTGGCCGTCCCGTCGATCAATGGGACCAATGACCGGCCGTGGGTCCGGTGTTCGGGCTCCACGCCGAAGACGTCGCACAAGGTGGCGTGCACGTCCACCGACGTCGTCAGCGCGGACACGCGTCGAGGGGTCGCACCGGGCCACCTGATCATCAACGGAATGTGACCGAGCGGGTCGTGAATGGGATAGCCGGGCTTGCCCCAGACGTCCCGCTCGCCGAGGTAATGGCCGTGATCGGTGCAGACGATCACCGCGGTGCGGTCGGCATCGGGAGAGGCATCGATCGAGTCCAACAGGCGGCCGAACCAGTGGTCGATCATCGAGAGTTTCGCCCCGTACGCGGCCCGCAACGAACGGGCGCTGGCGTCGTCCACGATGCCTCGTGCGCGACCGTCGACGACGTACGGCGGCCAAATCAGACGGGGATCACCGTCCACTTGGTATCGGCTGGCCCAGGGTTCGGGAGTGTCGAACGGCTCGTGGGGGTCGAACTCGTCGACGAAGAGGAACGACCGTTCGTGCCGTCCGGCGTTGGCCGACACCCACTCGGCCGCCGCGGTCATGGTGCGAGGCCCCGGAAAGTCCGCCTCATCGCGGAACCACGTTCGGGACTCGGTGTAGGAGTAATGAACCCGTGGGGGTTCGACCGGCAGTGCCGGTGTGCCCACCCACGAGGGATCGGCCACGGTCTTCCAGGGATCGTTCTCGTGTCCGCGTAGGTACTCCCATGCCGTGAAGTCGGTGTGGTAGTTCTCTCCTCCCACCTCGAACAGATGCGGGTGATCGGACACCAGCATGGACGTCACTCCGGCTCGTCGCAGCGAGCGGGTGATGGCGTCCTCCCACAGTTCGATGGAGCCCCACGGACGCCAGGGAAAGTCGAGTGCGCCGACGAGGATGTCGTGGCGGGCGGGCATGCAGGGCAGGGAACCGGTGTGATGGCGGTCGAATATCACGGACGCACGACCGAAGCGGTCGAGGTTCGGGGTGGCGAACTCCGTGGATCCGTAGGCGCCCAGCAGGTGGCGATTCAGGCTGTCGAGCAGGACCACAACGACATGGTCCGGTCGTCTGCCCTCACCCCCGTCCACGCCGACCATGGCGACACGCTAGATGCTTCTCGTGTTGCCATGGGGCACCCGCGACACCGTACGCTGACCCCATGACATCGGATCTGGGGTACGTGCCGTTCGACTGCGACAACCACTACTACGAGGCCCTCGACGCGTTCACGCGTCACCTCTCCCCCAAGGACGGTCCGCGTTGCGTCCAGTGGGCCGAGATCGACGGCCGCAAGTACCAAGTGGTCGGCGGACGCGTCAGCCGAGTCGTGACCAATCCCACCTTCGACCCCATCGCGCCCGCGGGGGCCATGCACGACTACTTCCGCGGGAACCCCGACAAGAAGCACCCGTTGGAGTTCCTGTCGGTGCGCGAGGCGATTCGACCCGAGTATCGCGATCGCGACGCCCGTCTCGGCACGATGGACCGTCAGGGAGTGTCCAAGATCTGGCTGTTCCCGACCTTGGGCATGCTCTACGAGGAACTCCTGAAGCACGATCCCGAGGGCGTGGGCATCATGTTCACCGCGTTCAATCGTTGGCTGGAAGAGGACTGGGGCTTCGATTACGCGGACCGGATCTTCGCCGGTCCGTACATCTCGCTCGCCTCCGTCGACTGGGCATGTCGTGAACTCGACTGGGCCCTCGACAAGGGTGCGCGCGTCATCGTCATGCGTCCCGCCGCCCCCACCACCGAGAATGGTCAGCGCTCACCTTTCGACGAGATGTACGACCCGTTCTGGGCCCGCGTCAACGAAGCGGGAGTCACGACAGTCATCCACGCCGGCGACAGCGGATACAGCTCGAACGGATACGCCAACGACGCCTTCTCGGCACAGTTCTCCGGTGGCGGCTGGAAGCCGTCCATCAAGAGCTTCGCGATCGAACGGGCCGCGCAGGACTTCATCATCACGTCCGTGTTCGAGAAGCTCTTCGATCGCTTCCCGAACGTGCGGATGGCATCGGTGGAGAACGGCTCCGAATTCCTCGGCGACGCCTGCAACAAGCTGACCTCGACCGCGAAGAAGATGCCCGGATACTTCTCCGACGATCCCGTCGAGACCCTGCGCAACAACTGGTGGATCAACCCCTTCTGGGAGGACGACGTCCACGAGGTGGCCCGCATCATGGGAACCGACCGTGTGCTGTTCGGCTCCGACTGGCCCCACATCGAGGGGATGCCCGATCCGTTGAACTATCTGCCGGAGTTGAAGGCCTTCTCGGAGGAGGACCAGCGTCGGATCCTGCTCGACAACGTCACCGAGTTGAACACTCCGCAACCGCTCTGACCGAGTCTCGCGGAACGTCGTTCCCTGATCACCAGGTGTCGACGATGCGTCGCCGTCGGGTTCGATCGGCGGACGGAGCCGACTCCAGCACCGCCGTCAGCCAGTGGCGCGTCTCGGCCGGGTCGATCACGTCGTCGATCTCGAAGTGGCCGGCCACCGACACGGCCTTGCCGTGTTCGTACATGCGCGCCACCATCGCCTCGAAGGTCTGCTCGCGTTCGACCGGATCGGTGATGGCCTCCAATTCCCGCCGATAGCCCAACCGAACGGCGCCCTCCAGACCCATCCCGCCGAACTCACCGGTCGGCCATGCGACGCACGCCAGCGGGGCTTTGGTGGAGCCCCCCATCATCGCCTGCGCACCGAGTCCGTAACTCTTGCGCAGCACGATCGAGATCAGCGGCACGTCGAGGTTTACGCCGGTCACGAACAGGCGACTGCAGTGCCGGACGAGGGCCGTGGACTCGACGTCGGGGCCGACCATCATGCCGGGGGTGTCCACGAGCGAGATCAGGGGTAGTCCGTGGGCGTCGCACAGTTGCATGAATCGCGCGGCCTTGTCGGCGCCGTCGCTGTCGATCGCTCCTCCGAGGTGCCGCGGGTTGTTCGCGATCACGCCCACGGGTCGCCCGTCGACACGGGCCAACGCGGTGACCATCCCCGCGCCGAAATCGCGGCGGAGTTCGAGGACGCTGTCGACGTCGAACAGTCCGTCGATCACCGCGCGCACGTCGTAGGACTTCACGCGGTTCTCGGGGACCAGGTGACGCAGAAGACCTTGGTCTCCGACTCGCGGCGAGGACGTTCGGCCCTGGAAGTAGCCGAGGTACTTCTTCGCCAGGCGCACCGCGTCCCGGTCGTCGACAGCCACCAGGTCCACCACGCCGTTGGCCGACTGAACCGACAACGGTCCGATCTCCTCGGGTCGATAGACGCCGAGTCCACCTCCCTCGATCATCGCGGGACCGCCCATGCCGATGTTCGAACCCTCGCACGCGATCACCACATCGCAACAGCCGAGAATCGCGGCGTTGCCCGCGAAGCAGTATCCACCCGTGACGCCGACCAGGGGAACGTTGCCCGAGAGTCGGGCGAAGTCGTGGAAGGCCCAACAGTCCAGACCCGAGACCCCCAGACCGTCGGTGTCACCCGGTCGACCTCCGCCACCCTCGGCGAAGAACACCACGGGAACACGCAGTCGTTCGACCACGTCGAAGAGCCGATCCTTCTTGCGGTGGTTCTGCTGACCCTGAGTCCCCGCCAGCACCGCGTAGTCGTAGGACAACACCGCCACCCGACCGGCCCGACCCTCGAACAGGTCGCCGTTCACGGAAGCGAGGCCGGCGACGAGACCGTCGGATTGCGTGCGGGCGATCAGGTCGTCGATGCTCCGACGTCGACGTTGCGCGGCCAACACCAAGGGGCCGTACTCCACGAAGGAGCCCTCGTCGACCAGGTCGGCGATGTTCTCGCGTGCGGTCCGACGTCCCTGAGCGTGGCGACGCGCCGTGGTTTCCGGTCGTGACCCGTCCGAGCCGAGGACGCGACGTTCCAGGACCTCGCGCAAGTCACCCCGATCGCCCGACGAGTCCTCCGGTCGATCCGACCCGGTCGCCGAGGACAGGGCGACGCTCGTCGCCGTCGCGAGCAGCGCCCCCTCGCCGACCGTGTCCCCCGTCGACACGTGGGTCGTGTCGACGACGACATCGGATTCGCACACCACGTCGTGTTGCATTTTCATCGACTCGATGACGACGATGGCACGGCCCGCACGGACGACGGCACCGACATCGGCCACCGCGATCACCGTTCCCGGCAACGGGGCGGAGAAGCGGTGCGAGCTCATGAAGAACTCAGAAGGTGACCACGGCGCTTCGCGGTCCGCGCACCTGTCCTCCGGCCCACGTGACCGCGGCCGGGTCGAGCAGTTCGAACTCGGGAAGACGGGCGAGCCACGTCTCGATCGACACGCGCAACTCCATGCGGGCGAGGTTCGAGCCCGCGCACCGATGGATTCCCGCGCCGAACGCCACGTGACGATTGATCGCACGGTCGAGGATGACCTCGTCCGGCCGATCGAACACCTCGGGGTCGCGATTGGCCCCCGGGAAGTTCATCAGCACCCTCTCACCGGCCTTCATGGGGCAACCCTTGTACTCCACGTCTTCGAGGAGACGTCGGGCCATGGTGACCGGCGAATATGCCCGCAGGAACTCCTCGATGGCGGTGGGCATCAGGTCGGGTTCGGCCACGAGACGACGGCGATCGGCGGGATGGGACGCCAGATGCCAAATGGACGACCCGATCGCCGACCACGTGGTGTCGACGCCGGCGATCAACATCAAGGCGCACATTCCGATGATGATCGAGTCCTCGATGGGTTCTCCGTCGATACGGGTGTGGAGGAGTTCAGAAATCAGATCGTCGCCGGGATTCTCGCGCCGTTCCGCCAGTGCATCGATGAAGAACTGGATGACGCCCATCGTTCCCCGTTGACGTCGCTCGGCGTCGTACGCGAACTCCAGAACGTCTCGCACCCATCCGGTGAACGTGTCGCTCATGTCGGTGGGAACACCGAGGATGTGGGCGATCACGCGGACCGGAATCTGCTGGGCGTAGTCGGCCGCCAGATCGGCGCGACCGGATTCGATGAAGCCGTCGATGAGACGGTCGCAGAGTTCGCGTGTCATCGGTTCGTACGACGCGCTCTTCTGGGGGGACATCCACGGAAGGATGAGACGACGTGTCCACGTGTGCAACGGAGGGTCGGCCGAGATCGGGGGAACGCCGTAGGGCAACAACTGCGGAGGTCCGGCGTTGGGATCGTTCGTGGTCGGCGGGATGACCGCGATGCCACCACCGGACGGGAACGTCTCGATGTCGCGCGCGATGTTCGTGACGTCCTCGTAGGTGGTGGGAAGCCACGATCCACCCCAACGCGACGTGTGGGCGATGGGGCACGACTGCCGGAGAGTGTCCCAGATTCGGAACGGGTCGTTGACGTACCGAGGATCGAAGATGTCGTAATCCGTGGCCCAGTCGATGATGTCCTGCGTGTCGCCCATGTCGACCTCCCCGTGAGACGTTAGCAGAGGTTTTGTCTCACAAACCCGGGTTCGCCGCCAACCTGGTGAACTCTGAGTGGTTCCGGTCGCGGCGGTACTCCGCGACGATCGGCGCCAGGTCGGCCGGGCTCGCGCCGTGCAGGATCACACCGTCGACGCCGAGGTCGAATTGGGCACGGATCGCACGGACGCACTGCTCCGCCGATCCGGTGGCCGCCGGTGC
>WLEG01000063.1 GCA_009704425.1 Actinomycetota bacterium
GCCACCTTGGCCAACGTTGTGGTGGGTGCCGCCACAACCACCGGGGCTTCGGTAGTGACGACCTCGGGCACGATCGCTCCGCGGAACGGTCCCGTGATCTCGTACGTGATGCCGGCGGCCTTTCCGGTGGCGCCGATGGCGTCGAGGGCGGCGAAGCCGGGGATGACCTCGGTGAGATCACGCGTGCTCGGTCCGCGCTGCGACGAGAAGTACAGACGATCGCGATTCGGGCTGAACACCGGACCGGTCATCTCCGACAACTCGTGTCCCGCGCCCACCACGCGAACGAACGGCGCCACCGCACCCTCGGGCGTGATGATGCACAGTTCCATGTTGCCGCCGTCCTCGGCGACGATCAGGTCGCCCGAGCCCGCGTCGACGGTGATGTTGTCGACGTGCGACAACACGGCAC
Source organism: Actinomycetota bacterium (assembly GCA_009704425.1). Taxonomy (GTDB): domain Bacteria; phylum Actinomycetota; class Acidimicrobiia; order Acidimicrobiales; family Ilumatobacteraceae; genus Casp-actino8. The sequence continues at coordinate 413 of WLEG01000063.1, forward strand.
CCTCGGTGCCCAAACCATCCGGGTCGCCCTTCCACACGAGCGTGTACTTCTGTGCGTCGATGTCGATCTCGTGCACCGAGTGATCGCCCTTGCTGGTGAAGTACACCTTGCCCTCGTGATACCAACATCCCTCGTTGCCGGGGAAGATGGTGGCACCGGCGACCTGGTCGCGCGTCGGAGTGGTGGCACCCGACGGGTCGGACACCACACCCCACGTGACGCCGCCATCGGCGTCGACGATGCACGCCTCCAGAACACCCGCCGACAGTTCGGGATACGCGGTGGGCGTGTAACGGTAGAAGCGGCCTTCGCCGTTGTCCTCGGTCATGTACACGGTTTCGTTCACGGGGTCCACCGCGGCGGCCTCGTGCGCCCACAGTCCCATGGCCGTGTGCGCCACGGCTTCCTTGGCACCGGAAGGATCGCACTCCCAGATACGGCCGGCGCCGGCGAAATTCTCCTCGCCACTCAGCCAGGTACCCCACGGCGTCGGGCCACCCGCGCAGTTGGAGTTGCTGCCCTCGAGAATGCGATACGCGTCGAGGATCTCACCATCGGCACCGAAGTGAATGGCCGACACGCCGCCGGACGCGGGTGCCATGAACTCGAACACCTCGCTGTTGCACACGTAGTAGTAACCGCCCTCGCCATCGTCGAACGTGGCGGCGCCATCGGGGAACGGGTGCCAGTTGTAGTCGGTGTCGCCCACAGGATCGCCACCGATCGCGACGATGCGCGAGGTGAACCCGGCCGGCAACAGCAGTCCGTTTTCATCGGGTGTGTCCGACAACGGACCGTACGGGCTTTCGCCGGGCACGGCCATGTCGCGACGACGCGTACCCGACGCGAACACCGCACTCGGAATGGCGGCACTGGCACCAGTGGCCAGAATGCCCGCACGCAGAAAATGACGACGATCCATGATTCCCCCTTTTCGCCCCCCAAGGCGATGAGAAGAATCTAGATCAAGGAATTGCGACGCGAGGTCACAATAAAATTTTGCTGGGGAGCAAGGAATCGAACCCTGAATAACAGAACCAGAATCTGCTGTGTTGCCAGTTACACCACTCCCCACAGAGCACCGCACTGGAGCACCGAGATTGTAGTGGCGAAGCGTCCCCGCGCCACCTAGCCCAACAGGGATTCCGTGCGCTCGAAACCCAAGACCCGGCCGAGCGCCACCCCGCCGGCCTCCTGCACATGCTTCTCGAACGCCGCGAAGCCCCTCACCGGGCTGGTTCGCGTGGAGGACGTGTGGGCCCGCAACCCCAACTCCTCGGCCATCAACCTGATCCGCAAACTGTGGAACGGGTCGCTCACCAGGATCACCGAGCCGATCCCGTGTCGGTCGGCCAACTCCGCCACGTTCTGCAACGACTCCCACGACGATCGACCGGAGTCTTCGGACAGGATCGCGCTCGCGGGCACCCCTCTCTCTTGCAGGTACTCCGACGAGGTGGAGGCCTCGGTGAAACGATCGCCGGGCTGATTACCGCCGGTGACGATCACCACCGGAGCCGCTCCCTCGTTCCACAAGACGAGCACCTGATCCAGTCGAGCCTGCAGTTGCGGTGATGGACGGCCGTCGTATTGTGCCGCACCCATCACGACGATGGCATCGGCGCGACCGGCGAAGTGCTGTCGACCCACCCACCACACCTGTGCCAACGACACAACCAAGTAGACGACGGCCAACAACACCACGCACGCGATCACGCCGATCACACGACGCACACCACCGGCGCGCCACCATCTCGGAGGGCGCAGGAATCGCCGACGCAGACCGGCCAGACGCGAGATGCGCACCGGCGTCTCGTCGGTCGACCGCACGACCTCACCGGGTGTCGGATCCGAATTCAGCGGGCCCGCTCCGCCGCCGCCCGCATGCGGGCCATGGTCACGTCACGTCCGAGCAGTTCGAGTGCCTCGAACAGCGGGGGGCCGACGGTGCGTCCCGTCACCGCCACGCGCACCGGCGCCTGCGCCTTGCCCAGTTTCAATCCACGCGCGGTGCCGGCGGACTCCAAGACCGACTTCAAATCGTCGGCGGCCCACTCGGCAACGGAGTCGAACGCGACGATCGCATCGTCCAGCATCGCCACCGCCTCGTCCCCACCGAACGTCTTCGTCCATGCCGCCTCATCCACGATCGGCTCGGCGAGGAACAGGAAGTCCACCAGAGCCACGATCTCATTCATGGTGACCATGCGCGTCTGAGCCAAGGGGGCGATGGCTCGGAAGACACGGGCGTCGAACCGATCGGCGGTCCACGGGACGTCACCGGTGAGAAACGGTTCGCACGCCGAGATGAACGCATCCAACGACATGGCGCGGATGTATTCACCGTTGAAGGCCGCCAGCTTCTTCAGGTCGAAGAAGGCCGGCGAATGGTTCACGTCCTCCAAACGGAACTCGGCCTCGATGCGCGACCACGGCACGATCTCCTCGTCGCCCTGCGGGGCCCAGCCGAGCGTCATGAGATAGTTCACCATGGCCTCGGACAAGTAGCCCTCGTCGCGGAACTGTTCGAGCGCCACCTTGTCGCGTCGCTTCGACAACTTCTTGCGCTGTTCGTTCACCAGTACCGGCACGTGGGCCCACACCGGCGGACGGTGCCCGAGGGCCTCCCACAACATCTGCTGTTTGGGCGTGTTCGGAAGATGTTCCTCGGCGCGCACCACGTGGCTGACGCGCATCGACACGTCGTCGACCACGTTGGCCAGCAGGAACATCGGCGATCCGTTACCGCGCAACAACACGAAGTCCTCGATGGTGTCGTTGGCGAACTCCACACGACCACGCACCAGATCCTCGACCACGGTCGTTCCCTCCGGGACGCGGAACCGCAACACCCGGCCGGGACCGGGTTCCAACCCACGGTCGCGCGAGTAGCCGTCGTAGCCGGGCTTGCTGTTCTGCTTGGAACGCTCCTGGATCTGCTCGGAGGTGAGATCGCAGTAGTAAGCCCGACCCTCGGCGAACAGTCGATGCGCCGCCGCCACGTGAGCCTCCGCGTAACTGCTCTGGAAATACGGCCCCTCGAACGTGGGGTCCTCCCGCTTCACCCCGATCCAGGCGAGAGCGTCGATGATGCCCTCGGTCCATTCCGGCTTGTTGCGCGCCTCGTCGGTGTCCTCGATTCGCAGGACGAACGTACCCCCCAACCGCTTGGCGAGAGCCCAGTTGTACAAAGCGGTGCGAGCACCTCCGACGTGGAAGAAGCCGGTGGGCGACGGAGCAAAGCGAAAACGAGGGGAGGCGACATCAGTCATGCTCCCCGTACGCTAACGCTCGCGTCGTACGGCACTAGCGTCACCGACATGGCACGGTATGCATTCGGAGTCCCCCGCGAGCAACACCCCGGCCACCGGTCGGTCTCCGGTGGCTTGGCCCGAGCCGCCGTCTTCGGAATCAGCGACGGTTTGGTCTCGAACGTGTCGCTGGTGATCGGTTTCGCCGGAAGCGGCGTGGACTCCAACGTCGTGCGTCTCGCCGGCATCGCGGGCGCCATCGCCGGTGCCGCCAGCATGGCCGCCGGCGAATGGGTGTCGGTGTCGGCGCAGAACGAACTGATCACGCGCGAGATCGACATCGAACGACGCGAGCTTCACGTGAACACCGCGGCCGAAACCCTCGAGCTCGCCAAGATCTACGAGAGCCACGGCATCGAACCCGAACGCGCGGCCGCGGCCGCCGCCGACGTGATGCGTCGTCCCGATGCCGCGTTGGCCGTGCACGCCCGCGAGGAACTGGGCGTCGATCCCGGTGTGTTGCCCTCGGCGTGGAAAGCGGCCGCTTTGTCGCTGATCTGCTTCATCTTCGGCGCCCTGCTGCCGGTCATCCCCTGGTACGTCGGAACCGGCAACGGAGCCAAGGCCGCCTCGATCATCATCGGTGTCGTGGCCGCCGCCATGGTCGGTGCGGTCATCGGACGATCGGCGGAGAAGAAGGTGTGGTGGAGCAGCCTCCGCCAGGTGCTCATCCTGATCGTCGCGTGCGGCGTCACCTATCTCATCGGCTCGTTGTTCAACGTGGCCGTTGCCTGATCGGAACACCGCCATGCAACGCAACGTCCTCGGCACCGATCTGGTCCCCTGCTCCTACGATCCGATGACCGGGTACTACCGAACCGGGTGTTGCGAATCGCGCGGAGACGACCCCGGCGTACACGTGGTGTGCGCCGTCATGACCGACGAGTTCCTCACGTTCAGCAAGCGGGCCGGCAACGACCTCAGCACCCCGATGCCCCAGTACGGCTTCCCCGGCCTGAAAGCCGGCGACCAGTGGTGTCTGTGCGCGTCCCGTTGGCAGGAGGCGTTCGAAGCCGGTGCGGCGCCCAAGGTGGTGCTGGCCGCCACCCACCTGCTGGCCCTGGAATTCTGTGACTTGGACGCTTTGCGGGCCCACGCCCTCGACGCCTGAAGCTGTAGGCCCTATCGGTAACGATTATCGATAGTTAGCATTGCGCCATGACCACCGGGCGCCGACGTTCAGATGCCGCTCGCAACGACGAGCTGTTGCTCGACGCCGGTGTCGACCTCTTGCGCGAGAAGGGGCCCGACCGACTCGGAGCCCTCGAGTTGGCCCGTTCGGCCGAACTCACAACCGGCGCCGTCTATTCGCGATACGAGAACACCGAGGAAATCCTGGTCGGCCTGTGGCAGCACCGGTTGTCCGGAGCCATGCGATCGTTCATCGAAACCTCGATGCAGACCCTCGACCCGGGTCCCCAGCGCAACGAAGCCCAGATGGTCATCGCCCGGGCGCTCACCAACCCGGTCGGCCCACTCACCCCGGCCATCAGCTTGATGATCGCCGCACCGCGCATTCCCGAGTTGGCCGAAGTGGTCATCCCCGACGTCACGTCGTGGTTACGGGAACTCGGAGTGGAGGAATCTCCCGCGAGTCCGCAGTCCGATCGAAAGCTGCTCACCGTCGGCTTCGTGATCGGATGCCTGTACTTCGCCGCCGTCGATCTGTTCGACGCCGCCAACTGGGAGGTGATGAAGCCGGCCGCGCACATGGTGCTCGACAACCGCGACGAACCCTCGTGGCCCGTCCCCGACGGAGAACTTCATCACGACATCACCATCGACACCGGAGACACCACCCGCGACGCATTGGTGAACGGCGCCGCCCGCGTCATCGCCCGCGGCGGCGTCGAGCGCGCCACCACGCAGCGCATCGCCCGGGCCGCCGGGCTACCCACGTCCGCCCTCTTCTCGGACTACCGAACGCGACAGGCCTTGTTCGGCGACGTCGCCGAGAAACTCCTGAACCGTTTGTACAAGGGAGCACGAGGTGAATATCTGGCGCCGGCGCCGACATCCTCGCACCCCGATCCCTTCATCCGTTCGCGACAGGACCCTCGAGCTTCCGCCTACGAACAGGCCCTCCGCAACCAGGCGATGCTCGCGAATCGCACCTTGCTGGCGCCGTCGGGCCGTGATCAACGTCGACTGCGTCTCGAGTTCCACCTGGCCGCCATTCACGACGCCGACATCCGTCGCGCCCTGCACCTCGCCGACGTCGACGCGAACTCGCATGCGGCTGCTCTGTTCGAGAACGCGTTCGGACTCGACATCGACGTCGTACGGCCGGGTGTGGAGATGTTGCGCGTGCTGGCGCAAGGCATGATGTTGCTCGAGGAGTGCACCGGTCTCGCTCACGGGATCGACACCCGTCTGGTTTTCGAACCGCTCTTCAACTACGCCGTGGACGAAACCATCCGACGTCACGCGTGACGATCAGATCGACGACATCAACAATTCCGAGTCACCGGTGATCGACGGAACCAATCCGTCGGCGACCGGCATCAACTGTTCGCAGAAGAAGCGAGCGGACGCGACTCGTTCGTTCACCGTGGCCTCGTCCAGACCGCTCTCGCTCGCGATCACCGCCGACTCGGCCAACAGGTAGCCACCGGTCAGCACACTGATGAGGCGCAGATACGGCGTCGCGCCCGACAACAGGTCCAGCTGATTGCCGCCATGTTGGGCCAACCACTCGGTGGCTTCGCGCGTGGCGGCGAGGGTCTTCACCAGGGCCGCGCGCGTGGCCGCCAACTGCGGGAACGCCGCCAGTCGGTTGATCAGGGAGTCGATCGAGTCGAGATGACGCTTGACCACCGCTCCACCCTGCATCCCCAACTTGCGACCCACGAGATCGATGGCCTGGATGCCGTTCGTGCCCTCGTAGATGGTGGTGATGCGGGCGTCGCGATAGTGCTGGGCCACACCGGTCTCCTCGACGAAGCCCATGCCGCCGTGTATCTGCACCGCGATGCCCGTGAGCTCGACGGCCATGTCGGTGCCCCAGCCCTTCGACATCGGGGTGAGAAGCGCGGCGAGATCGGCGGCGAACTCTCGCTCGCTCGCGTCGGGGTGGTGCTTGGCCACGTCGAGGCACGCGGCGTTCCAATACGTGAGTCGACGCAGGGCCTCGCAGGTGGTCTTGATGGTGAGGAGCATGCGCTTCACGTCGGGGTGATCGATGATGGGCGAGGACTCGCCGGCCGGCGCACCGGGCGCGCGACCCTGACGACGGTCCTTCGCGTATTGAAGCGCTTGCTGGTAGGCGCGATCACTCACCGACAGACCCTGGAGACCCACCGACAGACGGGCCTGGTTCATCATGGTGAACATGTACTGCATGCCCCGGTTCTCCTCACCGATGAGGTAACCGGTGGCACCGCCGTTGTCGCCGAAGGACAGGACGCAGGTGGGGCTGGCGTGGATGCCCAGTTTGTGCTCGACCGACACGCACGTGATGTCGTTCTTGCGGCCGAGCGAACCGTCGTTGTTGACGAGGTACTTGGGCACGATGAAGCACGAGATGCCCTTGGTGCCGGGAGGCGCGTCGGGCGTGCGGGCCAGCACGAGGTGAACGATGTTGTCGGCCATGTCGTGCTCACCGAACGAGATGTAGATCTTGGTTCCCGAGATCCGGTACGAACCGTCGGCGTTCTTCACGGCCTTGGTGCGCACCGCGCCCACGTCACTGCCGGCATCGGGCTCGGTGAGGTTCATGGTGCCCGACCATTCGCCGGTGATCATCTTGGGCAGGTACAGCATCTTCTGCGCTTCGCTGCCGTGATGAAGGATCGCGTCGATGGCACCCTGGGTGAGCAACGGGCACATGGAGAACGCCATGTTCGACGCGGTCAGGATCTCCTGCAGTGCGATGCCCACCACCCACGGGAAACCGCCACCTCCGAATCCGGTCTCGAACGGAACCGCGCCCCAACCGGCCAGGACGTAGTGCTGATACGCATCGGCGAAACCGGGCGCCGTCGTCACCGAGTGGTCGGGGTTCAATCGCACGCCGAACTTGTCGCCCACCTTGTTCAACGGAGCGATCTTCTCCTCCATGAACCGCGCGGCTTCCTCCAACAGGTCGCGCACCACCGACGAGTCGACGTCGAGATAACCGGGCAGTTCGAGGATTCGGTCGAGACCGCACACGCGGTTGAGAACGAAATCGATGTCGGCGAGGGGGGCGCGGTAGTCGGTCACGCCGTCAGGCTACGACCCCCGACGCGACGATGAGATCTCAGGCGCCCGTGAGAGTGCGCCACGCGACCGGACTCGCGGCGACGACCGCGGCGGGCGTCATGCGCAACGTGGCTTCGGGCACGAGGTCGGCGATGGCCCGACCCTCCTTGTAGTGGTGCACGTTCCCCACGCCCTCGAACAGTTCGGCCCGACGCTCGACGAGTTCGTGCGGCGGGTTGGCATCGAGGAATCCCCACATGGTGAAGGCGATCGTGAGGTCGTGGATCACCGGCGCACGCCCGAAGAGCGAGGCACGACGCAAGGCGATGTTCAGGCAACCGCGAATCGCGTCGTCGGCCGAGGGTCCCCCGATGAGGTTCATACGATCCCGGAAACGATTGGCCAGCATCAACCCGTATCCCTGATCCGGCCCCTGAAACCCGAGGCGCTCACCGACGGGTTGAAAACCCTCGATGTCGGTGGGGCGATCGTTCACCCACGCCGCCGGGGCGACCTCGGGTGACGAATACGTGCGGACCTCGTCGAGGACCGGGGTGGGGGCGAACTTGGGTGCGGACATCGTCTCTACCGTATTCGCTCAGGCGTCGGCGTGCAGGAGTCCGTAGACCAACGATTCCTCGAGGGCCCGCCACGACGCCTCGATGATGTTGGGGCTGACCCCGATGGTGGTCCAGGACCGCTCGCCGTCGGTGGCGTCGATCAACACGCGGGTGACGGCACCCGTGGCCGAACCACCGTCGAGGATGCGCACCTTGTAGTCGGTCAGGTGGATGCGATCGACGCGCGGGTGCGCCTGCGACACGGCGGCCCGCAACGCGGTGTCGATGGCGTTCACGGGACCGTTGCCCTCGGCGGTGTGGACGTGACGGGTGGCCGAGCCCTCGGGTCCGACCCACACCTTCACCGTGGCCTCGGTGGTGAACGATCCGGTGGCGGACTCGTCCGTGATCACGCGCATGCTCTCGACGCGGAAGTACGGCTGGTCCCAACCCGTGGCGCGACGCATGAGCAACTCGAGCGACGCGTCGGCGGCCTCGAAGTGGTAGCCCTCGTGCTCGAGACGCTTCAGATCGTCGATGACCTGATTCACCGCCGGGCCGTCCATGGCGAGACCGAGCTCCTCGGCCTTGATGGCGATGGTGGCCTTGCCGGCCATCTCGCTCACGACGAAACGCGTGCCGTTGCCCACC
>WLEG01000064.1 GCA_009704425.1 Actinomycetota bacterium
AAGCGTCTGACCGAGATGATCCAGGCCCTGCGCGCCATGTGGGAGGGCGGCTGGGTGGAATTCCACGGTGAGTACTACGACATCCCGCCGGTCACCATGGAGCCGCACCCACCGAAGAAGGTGCCCATCTACGTGGGTGGCCACACCGACGCGGCGTTGAAGCGCGCGGCCAAGGTCGGCGACGGTTGGATCGGCAACGCCTATCCGCTCGAAGAGGCGGAGATGCACATCAAGAAGTTGAAGGGTTACCTGCGCGAGTACGGGCGCGAGAACGACGATTTCGAGATCATCTGCGGTTTGTACGCGATGCCCACGGCCGATCTGTACAAGCGCGCGGAAGAGGAGATGGGTCTCACCGGAACGTTGTGCATGCCGTGGGCGTTGGGCAATCCGTCGGCCGGCGATCACGCCGGATTGACCGAGATGTCCGCGGCCTACAAGCCGTTCATCGACGACTTCGCCACGAACGTCGTGGCGAAGTGTCAGTGATTCGGAAAATCCGAGAGGTTCGGTGCGTCAGCCGGGCCAGACGATGGACTGCATCTCCGTGTAGCAATGCAATCCGAAGTCGCCACCGTCGCGACCGACGCCGCTCATCTTGAAGCCACCGAACGGCGCCTCGTGATTTCGCTGGGCGGTGTTGATGCCCACGTTGCCGCTGCGCAACTGACGGGCGATGCGATACGCGCGGTCGCTGTCCTGCGAGAAGACGTAGTCGTACAGCCCGAACTCGGTGCCGTTCGCGATGGCGATTCCCTCGTCCTCGTCGTCGAACGGGACGACGACCACGACCGGTCCGAAGATCTCCTGCTGAACGGGGGTCATGTCGGCACGGCAACCGGCGATGAGGGTCGGCGCCACGTAGTAGCCACGCTCCATGTGTGAAGGGCGACGACCGTCGACCACGATTTCGGCGCCCTCGTCGGCGCCGGCCTTGATGTAGCTCTCGATGCGATCGCGTTGGATCGACGAGATGACCGGTCCGACGAGAGTGTCCATGGAGGTGGGATCGCCCACCTTCAGATTCGGTGCGACTTTGGCGAGCGCGGCCACCAATTCGTCGTAACGGCTGCGGTGCACGATGGCGCGGGTGGGTGCCGTGCAGATCTGTCCGCTGTGGAAGGCCCACACGCTCTGGATGCCGGCGACCGCCTTGCCGATGTCGGCATCCTCCATGACGAGTCCGGCGCCCTTGCCGCCCAGTTCGAGCAACTGGCGCTTCATGGTGGCCGCGCCGGCCTCCATGATGCGCGCGCCCACGCTGGTGGATCCGGTGAACGACACCATGTCGACGTTGCGGCTGGTGGTGAGCGCCGCCGCGGGTTCGGGCTTGGACGAAGTGATGATGTTGATCACGCCGGGCGGAAATCCCACCTCGTGCATGATCTCGGCCAACTCGATGACGGCGAGCGGGTCCTGCGGAGCGGGCTTCATGACGACGGTGCAGCCGACCGCGAGAGCGGGGGCGATCTTGCCGGCCATGTTCACGACGGGGAAGTTGTACGGCGAGATGCAGGCGACGACGCCCACCGGTTGGCGGTGCACGACGCCGCCGATGAGACCTCCGGCGGCCAGCGGCGTGGCTTGCATGGGCGAGGGGGGCAACGGGATGTCGAGGCTGCGCGCGGCGGACTTGGCGTAACGCTCGAATCGCTCGATGGCCACGGGCACCTGCATGCGCGAGCCCACCATGGCGGTGGCGCCGGTCTCGCTGATGATCAGCGGCACCAGATCACCTTGACGCTCGCGCAGTTTGTCAGCGACGGCCTGCAGAAGACGGGCGCGCTCGGCGGGGGGAGTGCGCCACCACTTCGGGAAGGCCTCTTGGGCGGCGCGTGCGGCGGCCTCGGCCTGGGCGACGCTGGCCTCGGGGGCGTGTCCGACGAGTTCCTCGGTGGCCGGATTGATGACCGGACTCGTGCCCTCGTCACCTTCCACCCATTCGCCACCGATCAGAAGTCGGTATCGCTTGTCGGCTGTGCCTGATGAACCCATGTTTCCCCTCCGTCGTGACGACCAGTCGAAGGCTACAATCTGACGGACCGTCAGATTCCATCGCGGACGCATTGTTGACACGTCGCGATCCAACTCAAGGGGCCAAGAGCATGCTCGACATCGTTATTCGCGGAGGCACCGTCATCGACGGCACGGGCGCACCGGCCCGTCGGGCCGACGTCGGTATCAAGGGTGGTCGCGTGGTGGCCGTGGGTGTGGTCGACGAGTCGGCCGCCGAAGTCATCGATGCCGCAGGCATGTACGTGACCCCGGGCTTCATCGACCCGCACACGCATTACGACGCCCAGTTGCTCTGGGACCCGACGGCCAGTCCGTCGAGTGTCCACGGAGTCACCACCGTCGTGGGCGGCAACTGCGGTTTCACGCTGGCCCCATTGCTGCCCGGTGACGCCGATTACCTCCGCAAGATGATGGCCAAGGTCGAGGGCATGCCGTTGGCGGCGCTCGAGAACGGCACGGACTGGGCCTGGGAAACCTTCTCGGATTACCTCGGACGGCTCGAGGGCAACATCGCGGTCAACGCCGGCTTCCTGGTGGGGCACTGTGCGATTCGTCGTTACGTGATGGGCGGCGAGGCGGTCGGTGCGGCGGCGGACGCGGATCAGATCGCGGCGATGCGGGCCGAGTTGGCACGGGCCATCGAAGCGGGCGCGTTGGGTTTCTCGTTCACCAACAGCACGTCGCACAGTGACGGAGACGGCGAACCGGTGGCCAGTCGTTGGGCCACCCATGACGAGCTGATCGCTCTGTGCGAGGAGGTCGGACAGCACGAGGGCACCACGCTGGAGGGAATCGTGCCGGGATGTCTCGATCGCTTCGCCGACGACGAGATCGAACTGCTCGGACGCATGAGCGCGGCGGCCAATCGTCCGATGAACTGGAACGTGCTCACCGTGGATTCGCGCGAGCCGGACCGGGTGCCGCGCCAGATCTCGGCCTACGACCGGTCGGTGGAGTTGGGCGGACGCGTGGTGGCGCTCACCATGCCGGTGCAGGTTCCGATGAACATGAGCTTCCTGAACTTCTGCGGTCTGTGGCTGTTGCCCGGTTGGCAGAAGGTTCTCGGAGTGCCGGTGGCCGAGCGGATCGCGCGACTGCAGGACCCGGACACGCGGGTGTTGTTGCTGGAGAACAGCCTGTCGCAGGCGGCCGGAGTGTTCCGTCGTCTCGCGGACTGGGGCGATTACGTGATCGGCGACACCTACTCCGAGGCGAACCGAGGGCTGAAGGGCCGCATCGTGCGCGACATCGCCAACGAACGCGGGCGCAGTTGCTTCGGCACGTTGCTCGACATCGTGATCGCCGACGAACTGCAGACCGTGTTGTGGCCCACCCCGCAGGACGACGACGCCGAGTCGTGGCGGATGCGAGCGGAACTGTGGCAGGACGAGCGGGCGATCATCGGCGGTTCCGACGCCGGCGCGCACCTGGACCGCATGTGCGGTGCGCCGTACCCGACGCGTTGGCTGTCGGACTGCATCCGCGGTCGTCAGTTGGTGCCGGTGGAGCACGCCGTGAAGATGATGACGTCGGCCCCGGCGCGTTTGTTCGGATTCACCGATCGCGGCGAGTTGCGCGAGGGTGCGTTCGCCGACGTGGTGGTGTTCGACCCCGCCGCGGTGGGATCCGAGGACGCGGCGTTGGTGACGGACCTGCCGGGGGATTCGTCGCGGTTGACGGCCGGGTCGTTCGGCGTGAAGCGCGTGCTGGTGAACGGCATGGTGATCGTGGAGGACGGAGTGGCGAACGGACGGGTGCCGGGAACGGTGCTGAAGTCTGGCCGCGACACCTACACCGTCCCCGCCCGCTAACCACTTTGCGACAATTTGTCGCTTTGTGTACACGAGCCATGTACACAAAGCGACAAATTGTCGCAGTTTGGTATCTAGGCGGCGGCGCGTGACGATGCGATGCGGTGTTCGACGGCGGTCATGATCGTGGCCACAGTTGCTCGAAGGTCATTGCGCACGTCGTCCGTGGTTGGACGCAACACCATCCAGCCCTCGGCAGCGGCAAGTAGATCGCGGTGTTTGTCACGGTGAATCGCCACGATCGTGTCGTGCAGTTCTCCGTCCAGTTCGAGGCCCAGACGGAGCGCCGGTAATGCGGCATCGAGGTGGATCACGTTTCCGCGAGCCAAACGAAGTGGGAACTGGGGTACCCAATCGAGGCCGGTGACCCGGAGTGCATCCATCAGGACGATCTCGTCGTGGCTCATCGCGGGCGGAATGCTCGTGACTCGCTCCATCACGACGTGGCGGAAGCGGGCCGAACCGTCGCGGCCCATCCGGGTGATCGCCGATCCGAATCTGTTGAGTTGCTCCATCGTGACCAGTTTGCGATTCAACGCATCTTCGAGAACCGATCGCAGGATCCGATCGTCGAGCTCGCCGGAGATCTCGAAGAGGGTCTGCGCGGGAGAGCTGACCCGACCGCCGGAAAGCGTTTCGACGATGTCGGGACTCTCGAACCGGGTGCGTCGGATTCGCATGTTCGCGACGCGGGGGAGCGTGGTTCCTTGAACCGTCATCTGGATGCGGTCCCGCGGTATGCGGCGAAGGCCCCAGTAGGCGGCCGCGGTGGTTCCCGAAACCCAACCGTGAGGAAGTGCCAGAGATGCGGCGAGTACTTCCGCTTCCATGTCGAGATGGGCTTCTCCGACGGCGAAGATGGATCCGCGATAGATGCAGCGCAGTACGCCTTCGCGAGCCAGTCGACTCGCTGTTCGCCGATTGATGCCGATGGAGGCCAGGTCCTCGATGGTGATGATTCCGCGTCGCCTTTCGGCGAGATTGATGATGTTTGCTGCATCGCTCCACATGGCCGTTCAGCAAAGCACCGCCCTGTGGCACCGATTTACCAAAGTGCGACAATTTGTCGCTTTACGTACACGAGCCGTGTACACAAAGCGACAAATTGTCGCAGAAATGGAGGAGGGGCCGGGGGGATTGCTCCCACCCGACCCCTCTGGTCCAACTCACGGTTCGGTCATCCCGTCCCGCGCACGGTTCGGTCAACCCGAACCGACGTATCGATGCGTCAGTCCGCGATCGGCGTCCAGTCGCTGGTGATCACACCGCAGTTCACCGGAGCCGCACAGCCGTTGTACAGGCCGTTGGCGTCGGGGGCGGTCTGAGCGTTGGCCGCGGTCACCTTCACCACGTGAACGGCGTTGGCCGCGAACGGCTTGCCGGGGGCGAAGGTTCCGGTGCCACCACCGATGAGAGCCAACGGAACGTCACCCAGGTTCAAAATGGCCTCGATGAACGACGCACGCGTCGGATTCACACCCGCGGCTTCCAGACCCAACTTGATGATGTTGAAGATGGAGCATTCCTGGGGCGTGTAATCCGAGTTGAGCACGGTGCCCGCGGTGTCGGTCAACTGACGACCAGCCGGCACGCCGGGGTTCGACGGTCCGCCGTAGTACTCGGAGAAGTTCTCGTCGAAGTTGGCGCGGCAGCCCGCCTCGAACTCGCTGTCGGGGCGGATGGCGGTGCCGTCGGTCGAGTGATCGAAGGCCGTGGTGCACGAACTACCCACCGCGGTGGCCGCACGGTCGGCGCTGAGGCCGAACGGCGAGCAACCCGACGACGACACGTCGAGCAGGGTGAAGGGCAGTTCGGCCTCGGCGGCCTTGGTCCAGAAACCGGTGTTCTCGGTGAACGGGGTGGCCACGAGCACGTGAACCGCACCCTCGGCGACGAAGTTACCCACGGCAACGGCGCCCTCTTCGTTGATGGCGGCGTTGTCGCCCGAGACCGAGTTCAGTTCGGCGCGGGTCACCACGAAGCCGGCCTCTTCGAGGGCGGCCTGGGCGGCGTCACCGGCGGCGGTGCCACCGGGGGTGTTGTTCGACATGATGCCCACGGTCGAACCAGCGGCGGCATCGGTGTTCTCGATCCACTGCTTGGCGCCGGCGGCAGCCATCACCTCGGTCGGCGGGACGAGCGAGATCGCCAGACCGGTGGCCAGCTCGGCCTCGGTCATCACGTCGCCGTACAGGATCGGTACTCCACCTTCGTAGATGCAGTCACGAGCGATCGACGACAAGCCGGTTCCGTTGACCATGGCGAACAGTTCGTTGTCGATGGTCGCCTCGGCGCACAGCGCGTCGAAGGAGGTCTGGTCGAGCGGGTTCCACACGAGGCGGACCAGTTCGATGGTGCGACCGTTGATTCCGCCGGCCTCGTTGATGTCGTCGGCGAAGACCTTCCAGCGGTCGAACAGGTGGTCGGTGGTCAGGGTCTCGGGCACGACGCCCGGCATGACCGCGCGAACGGCTTCGAGGTCGGCGACCGCGACACCGATGCTGATGGTGGTCTCGGTGACTCCGACGTCGGAAGCCGTGGGCTCCTCGGCGGGAGCATCGGTGGAGGGCGCCTCACTGGTAGGTGCCTCACTGGTGGGCGCCTCGGTGGTGTCGCCGCCGTCTCCGCCGCCACAGGCAGCGAGCACGAGCGAGGCACCAGCGAACAGCGCGACCGCAATGCGTGACTGTCTCTTCATTGTGTTTCCCCCTCTAGGAACATGGAGCCCGCCGGGAGCGGGATCCGAGGGGCAGGGTAGCAGAGTCGGCGAGGGCTTTCTGACGCACCGTCAGAAATTTCTGACGGTGCGTCAGATCGTCGGAAACGACTACTGTTGCGATACGGGTAGAGAGGGCTTCGGCTCGCGTAGGGGGATCGATGCAAGACCAGGAAAGTTCGAGCCAAGAACGTCCGCAGTCGAGTTCGGCGTCGGCGTTGGCCGCCTCGATCGCCGTCGAGGAGGAAGCCCGCGACGACACGCGCACCGAGGTGGATGCGTCGGCGCTGGGTGGTTTCGTCGATACGGGTGCGAACCAGATGTCGTTGCGCGCCGGCTTCAAGGCCGGCGGCCTCAGCGTGGCCCTCGTTCTGTTGCTCTTCACCATCTTCGAGGAGTTCGATCGCGTCGCAATGCAGGTGCTGGGCCCCGACATCCAAGAGACGCTCGGCGTCTCGGACACCGTTCTGCTCGGACTGCAGAGTTTCGGCGGCGTCGTGTTGGTGTTGGCCACGCTGCCCTTCGCGTGGCTCGCCGACCGGTACTCGCGCGTCCGCGTTCTCAGCGGCGCGTCGGGACTGTGGTTGCTGTTCGTCGGTTTCACCGGCGCGGTGGTCAATCCGTTCCTCATGGGTGTCGCGCGCGCCGGATCCGGATTCGGCGCGTCGGCGCGCATTCCCATCGGTCCGTCTCTCGTCGCCGACCAGTATCCGCTGGCGGTTCGCACCCGGATCTTCGCGATCGAGGCGCTCGGTCGACCGCTCGGTCAGGTGCTCGGACCGTTGTTCGCCGGCGCGATCGTGGTGGCCGCCGGCGACGACGCCGGTGACTGGCGCGTGGTGTTCTTCGCTCTGCTCATTCCCGCCGGGTTGTCGGTGTTGTGGTCGCTCTCGTTGAAGGAGCCCCAGCGCGGTCGTCAGGAACAAGAGGCGGTGCTCGGTGCCACCATGGCCCCCGACCTCACCGAACCGCCGGTTCGTCTGTCGGCGGCGTTCCAACGTTTGAAGAAGGTCCGCACGTTCTACTTCCTCGTCGTGGGCATCGGTGTGCTGGGTTTCGCACTGGTCGCGGTGCCCAGTGCGTTCAACCTTCTACTGGAGGACGCCTACGGATACAGCGCGTTCAAGCGCGGTTGGTTGGGCGCCATCACGTGGTCCGGAGCACTCATCGGTATCCCGCTCGCCGGTCGTCTCGGCGACCGTCTCTTCCGCAAGAACCCGCCGTCGTCGTTGAAGATGATGGGCGGATTCATCCTCCTCTACGGCTTGTTCGTCACCACCGGCTTGCGTTTCCAGGATCCGGTGGTGATGGTCGCTCTCGTCACCATCGGCTACTCGTTCCAGGGAATGGCGTTCACCCAGGTGGGACCGGCGATCTCGTCGATCATCCCGTACCAGATGCGTTCGCAGGCCTTCGCCATGGTGGGCGTGTACATCTTCCTGATGGGCGGCTTCTTCGGAGGCCTGCTGGCCGGAGCACTCTCCGACGCGCACGGTGAGCGCACCGCACTCACGTCGATCGTGCCGCCGGCGGCGCTGCTGGGTGGCCTCCTCATCATCTACGGAAGTCGCTACATGAAGCGCGACATCGCCTTGTGCGTCGCCGAGTTGAAGGAGCAGCAGGAGGAGCGCGTTCGTCTGGCCGGCGATCCGGGCAACGTGCCGGTGTTGCAGGTGCGCAACGTCGACGTGAGCTACGGGAATCTGCAGGTCCTGTTCGACGTCGGGTTCGACGTCCGCAAGGGAGAGGTGTTGGCGTTGCTCGGCACCAACGGAGCCGGAAAGTCCACCATCCTGCGGGCGATCTCCGGATTGGTGATGCCCGACCGCGGTGTGGTTCGCATGAACGGACGCACCATCACGCTCGTCGATCCGCAGTTCCGCTCGCAGATGGGACTCGTGCAGATCCCCGGCGGCGAGGCGGTGTTCCCCTCCATGACGGTGGCCGAGAACCTGGCCATCTGGAGTCGACAGATCCCCGACGTCGACAAACGGCGCGAGAAGCTGCAGTTGGTCGACGAGACGTTCGCCGTTCTGCGCGAGCGCGCCGATCAGCGCGCCGGGTCGTTGTCGGGTGGTCAGCAACAGATGTTGGCCCTCGCCAAGGCGATCATGCTCGAGCCCGAACTGTTGTGCATCGACGAGTTGTCGTTGGGTCTGGCCCCCGTGGTGGTGCAGGACCTCTTGCAGGTGGTCGAGAAGTTGAAGGAGCAGGGGACCACCATGGTCATCGTCGAGCAGTCGGTGAACGTGGCCCTGTCCATCGCCGATCGTGCGGTGTTCATGGAACGCGGACAGGTGAAGTTCGAGGGTCCGGCCAAGGATCTCCTCGAGCGAGGCGACCTTTTGCGCGCGGTCTTCTTGTCGGGAGCGGGAGCGTGATGGCG
>WLEG01000065.1 GCA_009704425.1 Actinomycetota bacterium
AAACCGACACTTTGACGACCCAGATCGCCGGGGTGGGGTCAGGGTTCGACGATGGGGAAGCCGGGGGTGAAGGTGTCGAGGTTGCCGAACACCTGCAGCAGGGCCGTGGCGTCACCGTCGAGGGTCACGGCCCCAGCCCCGATCTGATCCACGAACGTCGTCTGCTGGGTGAGGATGTCCACCAGCAACGAGCGCGTGATCGTGATGCTGGCCACCGCGGACTCGTCGTGTCGACCCTGCACCGAGAACAGCGTCCGATGTGACAGGCCCAGCACCCACCTCTCGTCGGGGGTGCCGGCCAGGTCGGGGAACGTCCAGTTGATGCGCAGGTTCAGTCCGCCCACGTCCTCGCTCTTCACGCGCAAGGAGATGGTGTCGAAGATCTGCTCGACGGTCATGGCCACCAGGATTCCTCGGGCCCGCGCGGCGCCCGGCCCGAAGTCCGGTGGTCCGAAGCGCAGTTCCTGCGCGCCCATCAGATACGCGTTGCGAAACGTCGACGACTCGCTCTGGTATCCGAGTTGCTCGAGGATGTCAGCCTGCAGGGCCCGCGCCGCTTGGTTCGAGGGGTCGGCGAACACCAGGTGGTTCACCAGCTCGGCACCCCAGCGATAGTCGCCGGCATCGAACGCGGCGCGTCCGGCGGCGAGCACGTTGTCGGCACCGCCGGCCAACTCCACGTAGCGACGACCCACCTCGGTGGGAGGCAACTTGTTCAGGTTGGCCGGGTTGCCGTCGTACCAACTGAGGTATCGCTGGTACACGGCCTTGCTGTTGTGCACCAGGTCGCCGTAGAAGCCGTGCGTGTGCTCGTGGGCCAGGAAGTCGTCGGGCAGCCGCAGTTCCTCGGCGATCTCGGTGGCCACGTGGCCCTTGTTGGCCAGGCGCATGGTCTGGTCGTGCATCCACTTGTACAGATCGCGCTGCAGTTCCAGGAATCCCCGGGCGTCCTCCCGACCCCAGCGGGGCCAGTTGTGCGAGGTGAACAACACCTCGGTGTCGGCACCGAACAGCTCGAGGGCCTCGTTGATGTACTTCGACCAGCGCAACGAATTGCGCACCAGCGCTCCGCGAATGGGGATGAGGTTGTGCATGGTGTGCGAGCAGTTCTCGGCCATGCACAACGCCCCGTAGTCGGGAAAGAAGAAGTTCATCTCGGCCGGCGCTTCGGTTTCCGGGGTCAGCTGGAACACGATGCGCACTCCGTCGACAACCAACTCCTCGCCGGTGCGCGTGATGTCGTGCGTGGGGGCGATGAGGGTGTTGGGGCCGACCGGGATGGCGTTGCCCAACCCGCAGTCCACGTGACCGCGCGGCCCGGGCGGGAGCAAGGGGCCGAACTGGTACAGCGCGCGACGACCCATGGCCGGTCCGGCGATGATGTTCTCGCCCACCACCTCGTGAAGGAAGCCGACGGGCGCGATCACCTGACACCGTCCCTCGTCGACGTCCGTTTGCGAGGTGACGCCGAGAACGCCGCCGAAGTGGTCGGCGTGCGAGTGGGTGTAGATCACGGCCACCACCGGACGATGTCCGAGGTGCTCGGTGATCAGGTCGTAGCCGGCGCGCGCGGTGGCCTCCACCGTGAGCGGGTCCACGACGATCCAGCCGGTGTTGCCACGGATGAACGTGATGTTCGAGATGTCGTAACCGCGCACCTGCCACACGCCGTCGGTGACCTCGAACAAACCGTGGTGCGCGTTCAGTTGGGCGTGGCGCCACAGGTTGGGATGCACCGTGTCGGGTGAGTCGTCGGCGAGGAAGGCGTAGCGACCGATGTCGGACACCCGTCGGCCCTGGGGATCGGTGATGTTGGTGTCGGCCAGCGAGGCGACGAACCCACGACGCGCACGGTCGAAGTCGGCGGGGTCGAGAGCGGTGAACGACGCGGCGTTGCGCGCGCGTGTGTGCTCGGATGCCGGCTTGGGCGAGGGATCGGGGACGAGAGCCATGCGGAAACTGTAGGTGTCTCTCGTCGGTGCGCAAGAATGAGGTCATGGCCTCGAGCGGAGATCCACGATGACCCGCCTGCTGTCCATCTCGGCGGGCGTCCATCCCGATCTGAGCCCCGCCGACATGGCGTCGACGGCCGCGCGCGCCGGTTGGCCCGCGTGTGGCATCTGGTTCGACGGCACCACGTGGTCGGATCGAACCACCGCCGAGGTTCGTCGTCGACTGGACGACACCGGAATCGTGGCGCTCGACGTCGAGCCGATCATCCCGGCTGCCGGCTCCGACGATCACGCAGCACGGTTGGTCGAGGCCGCCGCGATCCTCGGCGCGCGGTTCGTGTTGTTCACCAGTCGTCTGAAGGATCATTCGGCCACGGCGAATCGCTACGCCGAGGTGTGCGCCATGGCCGAACCGCACGGAATCACGGTGGTGTGCGAGTTCCTTCCCATCTTCCCCCTGTCGTCGATCGAGATCGCCGCCCACGTCGTGGCCGGGGCAGGTTCGAACAACACCGGCATCCTCGTCGACAACCTTCATCTGTCCCGCTCGGGTGGTTCGATCGCCGACGTGAGGCGACTCGGAATCGAGAGGTTCCCGTATCTTCAGATCTCCGACGCACCGAGCGAACCACCGACCGACCTCGGCGCGTTGGTCGACGAGGCTCTCAACGGTCGTTTGTTGCCCGGCGAGGGCGGGTTGCCGATCATGGAGTTGCTCGACGCGGTTCCCGATGTGGCGTTGTCGTTCGAGGTTCGCTCTCGGTTCCTGCGGGAGACCTACGTCGATCCGGTGGATAGGGCCCGGATTCTGCTGAAGTGGGCTCGCGCCGTGAGCGATTAGCGGAACGCCACCGTGGCGTAGGCCCACTGCAGTGCGCTCGTTTGGGACCACGTGGGCGGTGTGGTGGACCCTCCGGATGCGGCCACGTTCGCGTCGGCCACCCCGAGCGACACCGAACCCGAACCGGGGGTGGAGTTCGCCGAGAGGCGCAGACCGAATCGTTGAGGCGTCAGCAGAGACGGTGAACTGGCACCACCGCTGGCCACCAACGAGATGACGGTGGAGTTCGCCGCGTTCACCGTGGGGCCCGCCGGTGGCGTGAGTGTCGTCGAAGCCGACGACGTGCCGGCCACACCGGTCGCCGCCACGACGGGGGTGGCGGAGTTGCCGTTGGTGCGTCCGTAGGCGATGACGCGAGCGCTGGCGCCCGAGCCGTTCGTCTGCGGGTCGAAGGTGACCGACGAACCGCCATTGTTCACCCTCCACGCCACGAACAGGTGAACGGTGGAAGCACCACCCACACCACGACTGACGAGTGTCGTCCAGCCGGCGGGTGCGTTCGGGCCGCGGTTGCGACCGCTCACCGACACCAACAGCAGAACGTCGCCCGTTCGTGCCGAGGTCGGGTACGGAACCGTGATGTTGGCGCCGGTGGAGGAAACCTCGGTGCCGCTCGCCAGGAATCCCACGCGGGGAACGAGGAACGAGGAGCTCGCGACACTGGGGGACAGGGTCCACGGAGTCGAACCGGGGATGTCGATGTACGGTCGATGCGTGAAGGTGTAGGTGGTGTCGGCGACCGCCGTGTCGTCGAGGCAGGAGACCGATGCTCCCGACGTCGTGGGGCCGGTCGGTGGGACGCAGACGAGCGTGGGGTTTCCGAGACCGTCGACGCGGCGAACCTCGTAGGCGACGGGACGTTGCGAGGTGACGGCACCCCAGCGAAGTCTCACCGAACGCCCCTCCAGGGACGGGGTGATCACCGGTGCCACGGTCGGGGACAGCGTGGCACCGGTGAATTCCGATGCGGTCGACGTGACGGACGCGGAGAAGCGGGCGCTGGTGGACAAGGCACCCGACCCGACCTGCATGGTCAGGGCCGAGACGCCGATCACCGACATCGCCAGCCAACTCCGCATGCCGGCATCAACCCCAGGTGATGGTGTTGCACTGCCGCCCGGCTCGGCACGATCCGATGGGCTGGTTCGCGCTCTGCACCGCGTGGAAGGTCAGGGTGATCGACGTGTCGGCTCCCTGCAAGGCGTTGGACGCCAACAGCGGCAACAGGAAGTCGACCGCGAATGTCGCGGTGTCCCCCGTGGCCGCCGGGGTGGTGGAAAGCAGGATGTGCTCCACGGTCACGCCGGAGGTGGCGACCGCGGTGCCGCCGTCGATCGTGGTGAACGTCGTTCCGTCGATGATCGTGGTCGCGCCGTCGGCCACGAAGAACTGCAGTCCCTTGGCGTCGCCGGTGTAGAGGCTGGTACCCGTCGATTCGATGAGAACGTCGACCGAGAGCCAGGCGTCGGAGCTTCCGGTGTACTTCACCGCGTAACTGCACGAGTCCGACGATTTCGATCCGAGGGGTGCCATCGTCGACGAGTCGCCCGGTGCGATTCCCTGCACCTTGCACACCACGCTGGCCACGTCGCCCGGTCCCACCGTGACCGTTCCCGATTCGAAGGTGTTGACCGCGCTGGTCTCCGAGGCACTGAAAAGTGCCATCGTCGACCCGATGACCAGGGTTCCCATGGCGGCCAGGGCCAACAGCCCGCCTCCCATGTTCATGCCGAGTCGGGTCGCTCTGCTGTTCGTGGCTCTATTCATTGTCTTCTTCCTTTTCTGTTTGTGGGTGGAACGAGGGCCGGGTCAGGAGCACGGCGAGTTGGGCGAGAATCAGCGCGATCACGAGAGTGAGAAGAAGTCGCGGCTGCTGAAGCGCATGGAGGACGTAGCCACCACGCGGCACGTGCGAGGTGACGACACCGACGATTCGTTCGGGTGCGAGGACCGTGGAGTCGCGTGAGACGTTGGCGTCGCCCCGGGTGACGTACCCGATGCCGCCGGCATCGGACTCGGTCACCTCGACGATGCGGTGGCTCACGAGGGTCGGGTTGTCATCCGACGACCGGAAGGTGACGATGTCACCGGCCGCGAGTCGGCGGGCCTCGGGGGTGGAGATCGGCCGAACGATCACCGCGTCGCCGGTGGAGAATTCCGGGACCATGGATCCGGAGCGGACGATCAGCACCTCGCGGCCGAGGAGTCCCAGTCCGGCGTCACCGCCGGAGAAGCGGTCGAGCCCGACCAGCGCCATGGTGAGTGCCGCGCACGTGATCAGTGCGCCGGTGCAGAAGGCCCGTACACAACGGGTGGCGAGGTGAGTCGCGAACGAGACGTCGTGCCGTGGGGTTCGCGTGGAATCGTCGTGGAGGGCGATGGTCACGCGAACAGTGAAGAGTGACTCCTACCGAACTTCGCCCCACGGATGTACCGCGAAACGGGTACGTCCGTCACCGAATCAATCGTTCGCGCGGCCCGGGGTGAAGTAGTCGTCGAGGGCGAACTCGGTTGGTTGATCGAAGAACGAGCGCACGGAGACGATCGAACCATCGACGTCGACGGTGAAGATCTCGATGCCGTTCACCTCGACCACGCGATCCTGCAGGTGTCCCTCGTTGCGCATCACGACCGCGGCCTCGAAACCGGCCTCGATGATCTGGCGCGGGTGCAGGTACCAACGACGTCCGGGCCGGAAGGAGCGGTCCCACGAGTTGTGGACGGCTTCGACGCCGTGTTTCTTCGGCGCTCCCACCGGATCCTCGAACGTGACGGCGGGGGAGAACAGTTTCACCCACGATTCCCGATCCCGGGCGTTCCAGTGTTCGACGTGCTTCTCGACGGCGGTGCGGGCCAACCCCATGCTTCCGTTGTACACGATCCGAGGCTCGGTGCGTCGCGGTATCGACGGGAGAACTAGTTTTCGAGTCGTCCGAGTCGTTCGGTTCGTCAGGGGGAAGTCATGCGTCGTCGTTCCGGTTTGTTCATCGCGTTGCTCGTCGTCGGCGTGTCCGCGTGCTCGGGCGACGACACCGGCTCGTCGAGCTCGGTGCCCGCGAGCGACGCCCCGTCCACGGAGGCCCCGACCACCGATGCTCCGGTGGTGACCGAGCCGCCGTTCGCGCCGGTTCCGCCGTCGGCCAGCGGTGTGGGGACCACCACCGTCGAGGGTCCCGTCACCGGTGGTGCCGGTCAGATCGTCTTCGGAACCTCGGCGTTCGACGGCTCCGCGTTCGGATACATCGAGGAGGAGTACTTCATCGCGGGAACGGCCACCAGTTACACCTCGGCCACCCCGTTGTCCGAGGACGGACTGTGGGAGGTCGAGGCCAAGGACACGGCCGAGTACAAGACCCGCATCGTGGTGCGCCGTCCGGCGACGGCGACCGATTTCGGTGGCACGGCCTACGTCGAGTGGTTGAACGTGACCGCCGGCCTCGACACCGGCCCCACGTGGTCGTTGTCCTGGATCGACATCATGCGTCAGGGCGCGGTGTGGGTGGGTGTGTCGACCCAGCGCGTCGGAGTCGAGGGTGGTGGAAACGCGATGGGCGAGTTCCGCGTGCTGAAGAAGGCCGACCCCGAGCGCTACGGATCGTTGAACCACCCGGGTGACAACTACAGCTACGACATCTTCAGCCAGGCCGGGGCCACCGTGTGGCAGCAGGCCGACGTCATCCTCGGCGGCCTCGAGCCCGAGGTCGTGATCGCCGCCGGTGAGTCGCAGTCGGGCTTCCGCATGGCGTCGTATCTCAACGCCTTCGCCCCGATGCACGACGTGTACAACGGCTACCTCGTCCACAGTCGTGGCTCGCGCGCGGCGAACCTGTACTGCGCGACGAACTGTGCCGATCCCGGCGACCCGAGCGACGTGAAGACGCCGACGGTCGTGCGCATCCGCGAGGACCTCACGCGCCCCGTCCTCAACTTCGTCACCGAGACCGACGTGGTGGGCGACCGTCTGGGGTACCGACGCGCCGAACAGCCCGACACCGACGTGTTCCGCAACTGGGAGGTGGCCGGCACCGCGCACGGCGACGCCTACAGCCTGGGTATCGGTGACGGCGAGAAGGGCGACGGCCAGGCCGACATCGAGCTCTTCGAGGCCCAATTCGGGGCACCCACGTCGGTGTACATGGGCATCATCGAATGCGCCAAGCCCATCAACGCCGGTCCGCACACCTACGTTCTGCGTGCCGCGCTCCGCGCGCTCGACAACTGGATTCGTACCGGCGAGGCTCCCGCGAGCATGCCCACGTTGCGCAACAACGCCGACATCACCGGGTACGAGGTGGATGCCAACGGCTTGGCTCTCGGCGGCATCCGCACGCCGTACGTCGACGTGCCCATGGCGGTGCTGTCGGGCCTGGGACAGGACGGCGGAGGATTCTGCGGACTGTTCGGAACGACGACGTCGATGACGGCCGAACAGTTGGACGCGATGTATCCCACCGCCGACGACTTCGTCGCGAAGTGGAACGAGGCGACCGACGCGGCCGTGGCATCGGGGGCGATCCTCGAGATCGACGCGGACGCCATCAAGGCCGCCGGCGCCACCTACGGAGCCATGCGCGCCGGGATGTGAGTATTAGCGTGATGTCGTGAAGCATCGCCGCGACATCGAAGGCCTGCGCGCCGTCGCTGTCATCGCGGTGTTGCTCTTCCACTTCGGGGTCCCGGGCACCGAAGGTGGATACATCGGTGTCGACGTCTTCTTCGTCATCTCCGGCTTTCTGATCACGTCGTTGTTGGTCGCCGAGCGCACCGGCTCGGGTCGGATCTCGTTGGTCGACTTCTACACCCGACGTGTGCGTCGCTTGTTGCCGATCTCGGCCACGGTTCTGTTGGTGACCGCTCTGGCGGCGGCGGTGTGGCTGGAGCCCACCCGACTGGCCGATCTGGCCCGCGACATCCGGGCGGCGGCCACCTTCACCGTGAACATGGTGTTCGCCGACCGCGGCACCGATTACCTCGGCGCGGAGCTGCCACCGTCCCCGATCCAGCACTATTGGTCGCTGGCGGTCGAGGAGCAGTTCTACCTGGTGTGGCCGGCGCTCATCGCCGTGGTCACCCTCGGCGCGCGCAACGTCCGTGCCCGCGTGGCCGCGGCGATGGGTGTGGTCGTGGTGCTGTCGCTGTCGCTCAGCGTTCTGCTCACCGACTCCCATCCGGCCTGGTCCTTCTTCGGTCTGCACACACGGGCCTGGGAGTTGGGTCTGGGCTCGTTGTTGGCCGTCGTCAGTCGTGGCGTGCGACGCATCCCCGAATCACGGCGCGTGACGATGTCGTGGGCGGGGTTGGCGCTCATCGCCGTGTGCACGGTGACGTTCGGGAGCGTCACGGGATTCCCCGGCTGGATCGCCACGATCCCGGTTCTGGCCACCTGCGCGGTGCTGGTGGGCGGCGACGAGTCACCGACCGGTCCGGTGCGCGTGCTGGGGCACCCCTTCATGCAATGGGTTGGTCAGCGGTCGTACTCGTTGTACCTGTGGCATTGGCCGGCGCTGATCATCGCCGAGGCTCACGTGGGCGACGAGTTGTCGGTGGTCCAACGGCTCGCGGTGTTGTCGATCACGGTGGGCCTGGCGGATCTGGGTCACCGCTTCATCGAGAATCCGGTGCGGCGCTCGTCGACGTTGGTGGCCAACTCGCGCCTCTCGTTCGGGCTCGGCGCCGGGTTGGTGGTGGCGGGACTGGGCACCGGTGCGGTGTTGGCCGCCTACGAGCCCGACGTCTCCACCGGAGTGATCGCCAGTGCTCCGACGTTCGCGCCCGTCGTGACGACCACCACCCTGGCTTCCGCCACCGTGACGTCCGACGTCGCGGCGCCGACCGCGGAGAGCTCAAGCACCTCATCGACGACCACCGTGCCCCAACCGGTCGATTACATCTCGATGGCGGGAACTGCTCCTCTCCCGGCGATCGTCGACGCCGTGTCGAATCAGGTGGTGCCCGACAATCTGGAACCGCCCCTGTTGAGCGCGCAGTACGACACC
>WLEG01000066.1 GCA_009704425.1 Actinomycetota bacterium
CGAGTGTCCCTCACTGCACCACGTCGTTCTGCGATCGGGGATCGAGGTGTACGGACGGGGAGGACACCGCCCCGACGTCCCGGACGAGACCGCGCCCACGGCGCCCACCTCGCAGTACGGTCGCATGCTGGTGCAGGTGGAGCGTTCCGCCGGTGACGCGTTCAGCACCACCAAGGCCGACGTCACCGCGTTGCGTCTGGCGCCGGTCATCGGACCACACATCCCCAGCCCCCTCGGTCGACTGCTCCGATTGCCGTTCGTCCCATTCAACATGTTGAAGCCACCCATGTTCACGGTGCTGCACGAGGCCGATGCCGCGCGCGCGTTCGTGCTGGCATCCCAGCGCACCATTGGACAACCCATCAACGTGGTGGGTGACGGTGAGATCAGCGGGTTCGCGGCCGTGCGACGCAGTCGTCACATCCCTCTGCCGCTCTTCGGTCCGGAGTGGACCATCACCCGCCGCATCGCGCATCTGTTCGGAGCACCCGTTCCCGAACACGTGATGGAGGTGTTGCACAACGGGCGCCGCGCGACCAGCGGGCGTTGCGACAGTCTGCTGGGTTGGCGGCCCGAGATCGCCACGAACGACGTGATCGATTCGCTGTTCTCCTGGGAGGGCGTCGTGCGCGTGCCACCGAAACGAGCCTGGGAGCAAGCGTCGTGAGTTGGGCCACCGCCAGCGACGGCACGCGACTGCACTACGAGGTGATCGGTCGTCGCAGCGCACCCCCGGTGCTGATGATCCAAGGTCTCGGCGCCGACAAGCACCTGTGGGACCTGCAGCGGTTCGTCCTGGCCACGCGCTATCGGGTGATCGCCCACGACAACCGCGGTGCGGGGCGCAGCGACAAACCGTTCGGCCCGTACACACTGCCCCAGATGGCCGACGACGCCATGGCCGTGCTCGATCACGCGGGCATCGAGAACGCCCACGTGGTGGGGGCGTCGATGGGTGGAGCGATCTCGCAGTTGGTTGGCATTCTCCATCCGGAGCGCGTTCGCTCCCTGTCGTTGGTGTGCACGTCGTGCAGCAATCATCAATGGCGTCGTGACCTGTTGTCGTCGTGGGGCGACCTGGCTCTGGAAAAGGGCATGTCGGAGATGACGATGCAGGCCGCGCGCTGGGTGATCGGTCCTCGTTCGTTGCGACGACTGTGGCCGGCGTTCAGTTGGCTCGGTCCGGTGGCCACGTCGCGTGAGTCGCACGGCTTTCACGCACAGGTGCAGGCCATCCTCGACGCCGACGATTCGCTCAGCACGTTGTTGGGGCAGATCTCGGTGCCCACCGCGGTGATCGTGGGCAACCAGGACATCCTCACGCCACGCGGTGACAGCGAGGAACTGGCCGATCGCATTCCCACCGCCGAACTCACCGTGCTGTCCGGGGCCGCCCATGGCTTGATGATCGAGCACGCCACCACGTTCAACCGCGTCCTCGGCGACTTTCTCACGCGCGCCGAACTGGCATGGAAGGCCCAGCAGACGCGCACCGAGGGTGGGCGTCACTTGCGGGCCGTCCCGAACGCGTCATGACATTCCGTCGGGCCGTTGTCGTCGGCGCCGGTCTGAGCGGCCTGATGGCCGCTCGCACGCTGGCTTCACGCGGATGGAGCGTCGTCGTACTCGACAAGGGTCGCGGTGTGGGCGGTCGCATGGCCACCCGACGCATCACCACACCCGACGGTCGCACCGCGATCCTCGACCATGGCGCGCAGTTCTTCACCGTGCGCGACGCGCGGTTCGCCGCTCTGGTGGACGAATGGACCGGCGCCGGAGTGGTGCGCGAATGGTGTCGGGGATTCGGCGGCGACGACGGTCATCCGCGTCACGTCGCCAACAACGGCATGACCGCGTTGACCAAGCACCTCGCCACCGGACTCGACGTGCGCACCTCCACATTGGTGTTCGCCGTGAAGCCCGGTGACGTTTCCCGCTGGACCGTGGTCATCGACGACGGATCGGAAATCGACGCCGACGCCGTGGTGATGACTAGCCCGTTGCCACAGTCGTATTCGCTCACCGTCACCGCGGGCGTGGAACTGCCGAGCGAATTGCTGCTCACCGACTACGACCGCACCATCGGCCTGCTGGCCGTGCTGGACCGACCGTCGAGCATCGCGACACCCGGCGGTCTGCAGAATCCCGACGAGGTGTTCTCGTGGATCGGCGACAACGCCGCCAAGGGAATCTCCACGGTTCCGGCCGTCACCTTTCACGCCAATCCCGAGTGGAGTGCGGCCCACTGGGACGACGACGCCGACACGGGATCGGCGTTGCTCACCAACGCCGCGGGCGCGTATCTCGGCGACGCCGCCATCGTGGCCAGCGAATACAAGAAGTGGCGATTCGCGACCCCGAAGAGGTTGTGGCCCGAACCGTGCTTCTCCACGGCCGACGACACGTTGGTGTTCGCCGGTGACGCGTTCGCCGGACCCAAGGTGGAAGGCGCGGTGCTCAGTGGCATCGCCGCCGGTTCGGTGGTCGCGGGCGGTTGACGCTCGCTATCTCTGGCGGAAGAGGTGGGATTTGAACCCACGGACGCTTGCACGTCGCACGCTTTCGAGGCGTGTCCCTTAGGCCGCTCGGGCACCCTTCCGCTGATCGAGGTTATCGGCGAGAGGCGAAGAACTGCTCGAGCAATGCCGCGGATTCGGCGGCCAGAACCCCGTGCGTGACCGGCGGATTGTGGTTCAGGCGGGGGTCGGCGCACACGTTGTAGAGGCTGGCCGTGGCCCCTCCCTTGAGGTCGGCGGCGCCGTACACCAGATGACCGATGCGGGCGTTCAGAACCGCCCCGGCGCACATGACGCACGGTTCGAGGGTGACCACCAGGGTGCAGTCGTCCAGCCGCCATCGCCCCAGGGCCTCGGCGGCGTCGCGCAGGGCCAACACCTCGGCGTGGGCGGTGGGGTCCTGGTGGTTCTCGCGCTCGTTGTGGCGCGCGGCGATGATGCGCCCCTCGTGCAACACGACGGCACCCACGGGTACGTCGTCGTGGTTCAACGCGTCGCGCGCCTGTTGCAACGCGGACCGCATCGCCTCGATGAGTTCCTCGCTCACCTGTGCCATGGCGGAAGGGGTGGGATTCGAACCCACGGAGGCTTGCACCTCACACGCTTTCCAAGCGTGCCGATTCGGCCGCTCTCGCACCCTTCCAAGGTGTTTTCTATTCCGTGTCTTTGCCCCGAACAGACTCCTGCCGGATGTGGTGACGGCCAGGCGATCTGCGGCACACGAGCGAATCCGCTGAAGGCTGCTACCTTCCGGTCCTGACCTGATTCACGGGAACCCGTTGCACAGGACCCGACCGTCACCACACCCGGCAGGCGCCGAATGGAGCACCGTCAGACTACCTGCCTCGCGAGCGAGCCAGACCAGCGGCCTTTTCCGCCAGTCGGGGTGCGCCGAGATCGGCGCAGAATTCGGTGAAATCGGGTGTGGGTCCGTTCCATCGCCACTCGGCCACCGAGCCCACCGGGACCGTGTCCACCGTGGTGGCGATGCGCCGGAACAAGAGCGCCAGATCGCGGTTTTCGGCCAGCGACGCGGCCAGCTTCGGAGCACCCCGTAGCCCGGGCACGTCCCACTGACCCGCCGCCTCGGGAATGTCCTCGATGTGCCCGTATCGCGCCAGCACGGCCGCGGCGGACTTGGCGCCCCAGCCGGCCAGACCCGGAAACCCGTCGGCGGTGTCGCCCACCAGACCCAGGTAGTCGGCGATGCTCGACGGCGGCACGCCGAACTTGGCGATGACCGCGGCCTCGTTCACCAGACCGTCCTCGCCCTTGGACATCTTGCGACGGTCGATCTGCACCACCCGATCGCCCACCACGCACTGACCGAGGTCCTTGTCGGGGCTGAGAATCTGCACCTGCGTCACCGTCGGGTCGGCCGAGGCCACGGCGGCGGCCGAGGCCAGGGCGTCGTCGGCTTCGTATTCCTCCATCGCCCACACGGTGACACCCATCGATCGCAACGCCTCCTCGACGATGGGAATCTGGGTGAGGATCTCGGGCTCCATGCCCTCGGAGGTCTTGTAGCCGTGCCACAACTGGTTGCGGAAGCTCTCGATGACGTGGTCGGTGGCCACTCCGACGTGGGTGGCACCCTCCTGCAACAACTGCAACGTGGAATTCAACACCCCGATGGTGGCCGCGTTCGGGGCCGGAGCGGACGAACGTACCGCTTGGCCGTAGTGCTGGCGGTACAGCTCGTAGGTGCCGTCCACCAGATGGACGATCATCGCGGCACTCCGAATTCACTCATCGTTCGTGATCGTAGTGCCGGGGCGACATCCGCCGAGCCCGAGCCGGGGTAACAATGGAGCGATGAACGACCTGCACGGCCCGCATTTGATGCCGTTGTTGCGTGGCTGGTTGCACTTGGTCTCGTTCCCGATCATGTTGGTGATGGGTGGTGTGTTGGCACTCGTGGTCGACCTTCCGTTCAGCCTTCGGTCGAGCATCGTCATCTACGTGCTGGGCACCGCGACCATGTTCGGTGTGTCGGCGTTGTATCACCGCGTGCGTTGGCGTCCGAGGGCCAAGCGTCTGATGCAACGTTTCGACCACTCGGCGATCTTTCTCGCCATCGCCGGTGGTTACACACCCGTGGCCGTGTTGTGCCTGAACGGTTGGGCGCAGTGGGCCGTCGTCGGTGGCGTGTGGTTCGGCGCGGTGTTGGGCATCGTGCTGCACTGGTTGCCACGGGTTCCCTCGTTCTGGCACGGCGCCAGCTACATGATCGTCAGTTGGGCCGCCATCGTGACGGTGCCGGCGTTGTGGCGCGGACTCGGACCGGTCGGCTTCGGACTGATCCTCGGTGGTGGTGTGTGCTACACGTTGGGCGCCGTCGCGCTGGCCACGCACCGTCCCAATCCGTGGCCGCGCGTGTTCGGATACCACGAGATCTTCCACGCCTTCACCGTGGTGGCCGCCGGGCTGCAGTTCGCCGCCATCGCGGGAGTGGTCACTCCCCGACTGGCCGCCTGAGTCCGTTCAATGTGGACGTATCAGACGTCGATCACCTGCACGTCTCGCGCGTAGTCGGCGAGTCGGGCCATGTCGACCCGATCAGTGCTGATCACCGTTCCACCGGGTTCGGCGTGGGCCACCACAACCGCGTCCACCGCCGAGCCATGCCGCGACAAACGACGGAGTTCGGCCGCACGAGTGGCGATCGTGGCGGGGAGCATCTCTTCGACGACACAGGTTCGGAGAAATCGAAGAGTGTTCGCGTCTTTGGGCGAATTCCCGTGCAGGGATTCGACCATCACCACTGTCGGAACAATGAGGGGCGAATCCAACTCTCGTAGCTTCTTCAGCAAAGCGAGGGCCTCGTGTGATCGCTCGGCCAGTTTGGTGATCCCACCACTGTCGAGAA
Organism: Actinomycetota bacterium; assembly: GCA_009704425.1. Lineage (GTDB taxonomy): Bacteria > Actinomycetota > Acidimicrobiia > Acidimicrobiales > Ilumatobacteraceae > Casp-actino8. Next base: position 5,386 of record WLEG01000066.1, read on the forward strand.
TGATCACTCAGTTCACCCGGCGACTTTGATGGGCTCGAATCGCATGCACGATGGCGTCGGCCCGGTTGGACTGTTGCGATGAGGTCGGTCCGAGTTCGGCCTCGAGCTCTGTGATGTACGAGTCGAGGGCCTCGAGAGCTTCGGCCCGTTCCACCATCGCACGAACGGCGATCTGCAGCAGTTCGGAGGCCGGGAGACCGCGCTCTTTGACCTGACGATGCAAGTCGTCCGGCAGGTATACCTGAAGGCGTGGCATACGTCTAAGTATACGCCTATTTGGTTCGCCCACTCACGGGCGGGATTCTCCGGGTCAAGGATTCGTCAAGACCCGTCACCGCCGGTACAGATGTGGCCGCGTGGGGCCGATAGCCCTGCGTGTTTCAACGGACCGCACCCAAGCCCGTCGTCGAACCCGTCCCGGCGACGTCCGGCGAACCGGTGTTGGCCGACTTCACCACTCCCCCGGCCGGCGACGATGACGCCCCCATCGTGCACCTCGTCACCAACATCGTCGGCCAAGGACTGCGCGACCGCGCGTCCGACATTCACGTCGAACCCCTGAACGACATCCTGCGCATCCGCTACCGCATCGACGGCAACCTCGTCGAGGCGCAACGTCTGCCTCTGGCCGTGCACCTCGGTCTGGTGAGTCGTCTGAAGATCATGGCGGGCATGAACATCGTCGAACGTCGACGACCACAGGACGGGCAGTTCTCCACGGTGGTGGACGGTCGCGAGGTCGACGTTCGTGTGGCCACCGTCTCCACCGTCTTCGGCGAGAAGTTGGTGATGCGTCTCCTCGACAAACGTCGGTCGATGATCGGCCTCGGCGAGTTGGGCATGCCGCGCGACACCCACGAGGAGTTCTCGCAGATGATCCGATCCCCGTTCGGCATGGTGATCTGTGCGGGGCCCACGGGCGCCGGCAAGACCACCACGCTGTACGCGTCGTTGTTGGAGATCAACAACTCGGGCAAGAACGTCACCACCATCGAGGACCCCGTGGAGTACGTCTTCCCGGGCATCAATCAGGTGCAGACCAACGAACAGGCAGGCTTGACCTTCGCCACCGGTCTTCGCGCCTTGTTGCGTCAGGACCCCGACGTGATCCTGGTGGGCGAGATCCGAGACCCGGACACCGCGCGCATCGCGGTGCAGTCGGCTCTGACCGGTCACTTCGTGTTGTCGTCACTGCACGGCACCGACGCGTCGGCGGCCCTGCACCGCCTGCTCGACATGGGAATCGAAGCTTTCCTCATCGCGTCGTCGGTGATGGGAATCATCGGGCAACGACTGTTGCGTCGTGTCTGCGACTCGTGCAAGACGCCGTACACGCCCGATGCCGAGGAACTGGCCCTCTTCCGTCGTCATCTACCGGACAGTTCCAAGGAGCTCTTTTTCCACGGCACCGGATGCGACGACTGCGCGCAGACGGGGTACCGCGATCGCATCGGCGTGTACGAGTTGTTGCGGATCTCACCGCGCATTCGTCGACTGTTGGTCGATCATGCCACCACCGAACAGGTTCGTGACGCGGCCATCGACGAGGGCATGCGCCCGATGATCGTGGAAGCCATGAACCTGGTGGACGACGACGTGACCACCGTGGCCGAAGTGATCCGAACCCTCTACGTGGCCTGATCGGACCGAACATGCCCCGCTTCGCCTACACAGCCATCGACACCAGTGGATCACTGGTGGAGGGAATCTCCAAAGCCGAGACCATCGCCTCCGCTCGCGCCGCGCTGCTGGCGCAGGATCTCTATCCCACCAAGCTCGCCGAGAAGCGCGGACTGCTGCAGTTCGAGATCACCAAGGAGAAGGTGAAGAAGAAGGAACTGATGCACTTCACCCGCCAACTCGCGGTGTTCGTGCGGGCCGGCATTCCCATCACCTCGGCGCTCGAGACCATCGGAGACGAGACCCAGGACACCGCTCTGCGACGGGCGATCACCGCCATGGTGGAGGAGTTGCGCAACGGTGGCACTCTCTCAGCCGCCGCCGCGAAACACCCACAGGTGTTCCCCAACTACTACGTCGGCATCCTGCAAAGTGCCGAGCTGACCGGACGACTGGACGAGACCCTCGACAGCCTGGCCGCCTACCTGAACCGCGAGATCGAGACCCGCGCCAAGGTGGTGAACGCGCTCTCGTATCCGGCGGTGGTGATGGTGATGGCCGTGGTGACCGTGATCATCCTGGCCGGTTACGTGTTGCCGAAGTTCAAGCCGCTCTTCACCGAGTTGAACGCCGACCTGCCACTGCCCACACGAATGTTGCTGGGTGTCGCCTCGCTTTTCTCCACCTACGTCTACATCCCGGGTCTCGTCATCATGCTGGTGATCGGAGCCGTCGTCTGGATGATGAAATCGGCCACGGGTCGTCGGGTGAAGGATCGACTTGTTCTGCGTATTCCGGTGATCAAGGGCATCATCGAGTACGCGATCCTCGAACGCTTCTGTCGCATTCTCGGCGCCATGGTGCGCGCCGGGGTTCCCCTACCCGACGGCATGCAGACCACCACCGAGGCCACGTCGAACGCCGTGTATCGCGAGCGCCTCACCGTGGCCCGCGAGGAGATGATGAAAGGCGCCGGTTTCTCCGCACCGTTGGCGGCCACCGAACTTTTCCCCGGTGCCGCGAAGCAGATGTTCAAGGTGGGCGAGGAGACCGGAACCCTGGACGAACAGTTGGTGGCCGCGAGCGAGTACTTCGACACCGAGTTGGAGGTGCGTATCAAACGATTCACCACCATGTTCGAACCCTTGATGATCATCGGCGTCGGACTGATGGTGGGCTTCGTCGCCGTCGCGCTGGTGTCGGCGATGTACGGAGTGCTCGGTGGTGTGAAGGACGGCGCGTGATGTCAGCGCGCCATCACGGCGTCCACGAAGGTCTGCCCTTGGAACACCGCGATCAAGGCGCCGGCGGCCAAGAACGGTCCGAACGGGAGCGCGGTGCGGCGACCCGCCCGACCGGCGATCATCATCCCGACGCCGACGACCGACCCGATGATGAAGCCGTAGAACAGACCCACCAGGGCCAGACCGGGATTGGACCATCCGAGGTACAGACCGAGAAGCGGGCTGAGTCGCACGTCGCCGTCGCCCAGGCCGCCTCGACTGATGGTGTAGAGCGCGCCCATGACCGCGGTGGCGATGACCGCACCCAACAGTGCGGTCGCGATGCGTCGGGGTTCGTCCACTACGAAGGCGGCGATCGTCAGCAACGGTGCTCCGATCACGATGGTGGTGTACGTGATCTCACGGGGCAGCCGTTTCGTGCGCAGATCGACGGCCGTGAGAGCCACCAGGCCGGCCACCAACACGCAATGAGCCGCGCCCACGACCGGTCGCTCGAAGTGAACCATCATGGCGGTGAACAGGGC
>WLEG01000067.1 GCA_009704425.1 Actinomycetota bacterium
ACGGCGTGCGCGCCGGAAACGTCATCGCGTTCGGTGTGGACGGCTACAAGGGCAAGGAAACCGTGGTCGTGGTGGCCGAGGTCAAGACCGACGATCCGGATTCGGTGCGACAGGCGATCCACCATGCCGCCCTCGAGGTGTCGGGGCTTCCGCCCCGTGACGTCATGTTGGTCCGGCCGGGAACGTTGCCCAAGACGAGCAGCGGCAAACTGCAACGCGCCAAGTGTCGGGAGTCCTACCTCGCCGACGAATTGGATCTGGTGGGCTGACCGCTACGGATTGATGTTGCGAATGTCGATGGTGGTCTGTCCCGATCGTGATGGTCCGCTGATCGGAACGATTCGTCCCGGGCACGTGCGAGAAACGCGGGCCTGACCCGAACCGATGGTCGAGGCGTCGGGCGACGCGAAGACGACGGTGTCGATGCAACCGGAATCGCGCCGACTCTCGGAGGCGTTCACGGACCACGCCAGGATCGGGACGATGGGAGAGACGACGATGAGTGCGGTCAACCCTGTCGCCAGATGGCGACGTGCGTTCGAATAGATGTGCGACACATGGGACGACACGCCGCCGACCCACGGCAACGACGTGAGTGCGAGCCTTCTTGAGGAAGTCTGTACGGTCAGGCGGCGCTCAGCGCGGCCATCACCTTGCCCCAGCGCTCGGGGTCGCTCTTGTACGGGGCGTAGAACGAGATGCGTTCGATCACGTCGCCGTACCGGTGGCTCAATTCGGGGGCGATCTGCTCGGGTTCGCCCACCACCGCGAAGGTGTTCAACACCTCGTCGGTGATCTCGTTGCCCATCTCCACCCACTTGCCCTGCTTCGACAACGAGTTGAGGCGATCCTGCAGGTCGCCCCAACCGTGCAGTTCGAGGACCGGGCGATAGGCCGGCGTGGAACCGTAGAAGGCGATCTGTTGACGGGTGCCCGCGCTGGCCTTGACGAGTTCGTCCTCGTTGTTCCCGGTCACGACGAAACTGGGGCCGACGATCTCGAAACCCTCCATGGTCTTGCCGACCTTGGCCCGACCGCGCTCGAGGGCCGGGATGGTGACCTCGCGGAGGTAACGCTCGGTGGTGAATCCGTGGCAGATGAAACCGTCGCACACCTCGCCGGCCACCTCGGTCATCAACTCGCCCACACCGGCGAGGAAGATCTTCGGTTTGCCGTGGGCCGAAATGTCGGAGGCGGCGGGGGTGAAGAACGGGGTCATCAGCGTGTGCGTGTAGAACTCGCCGCGGAAGTCCAGTTTCGCCCCGGTCAGCCAGGTGTCCCAGATCGCGTGGATGGCCAACACCATCTCGCGCATGCGTGCGGCGGGCTTGCTCCACGGCATGCTGAAACGCTTGGTGATGTGGGGTTGGATCTGACTGCCGAGACCGAGGATGAAACGACCCTTGGAGAACGCCTGCAGGTCCCACGCGGTGTTGGCCAACGTCATCGGGCTGCGCGCGAACGCCACCGCGATCGACGTTCCCAGTTCGACCCTGCTGGTGTGTTCGGCGGCCAGAAGCAATGGAAGGAACGGGTCGTGGCTGGTTTCGGCCGTCCACGCACCGCTGTAGCCGGCGGCCTCGGCTTCCTTGGCACTGGCCGCGGCCTCGTGCAGGTTCAGACTGATTCCACCGTCGACCTTCATGGGTCCTCCTCGACTCGGGTGAGAAGGAAACTAGTGCCCGCGTCAGGGCAGGTCGGGGTTCGCGTCGCGGAGGAACGCCTCCAGCTCGGCGGTGAGTTCCTCGGGGGTGGGGATGTCCTTCTCGGACAGCAACTCACTGTTGGTGTCCGCGGACGGCCGTGGCGCCATGGTGTCGTAGGCCTGCTCCAGCTTTTCGACCATCTCCTGATGCTCGGTGTTCTTGGCCACCAGTCGGTCGAGGCGTTCGGTCTGGATGACCGCCTCCTGCTGGAGCGACCCGCGGTCGAAGACCAGCCCGGTGGTGTCCTTCAGTCCGTCGAGCAGTGCGACCGCGGCGGCGGGGTAGGTCATGGCCGGGATGTACTGGGGCACTTGGGCCCAGATGCTGATGGAGGGGATGCCCGCGTCGTGGAGAACCTGTTCGAGGACGGCCGCCATGCCGGCCGGGACGTCGACCGATGTGCGCACGAAGGCGTGCTTGTTCAAGAGGTCGGACGACGGTGTGGTGCAGGAGAGGTTGCTCGGACGCGTGTGCGGGGTGGGGAAGGGATAGGCGCCCAGGCCGACCATCATCGACACGTCGAGTCTCAGACACAATTCACGCACCGCCGCCGAGAAGCGATGCCACGCCGAGTCCGGCTCGGAGCCCGTGAGGATGAGCACGTCGCGTCCGTTGCGATCGTGGCCCGCGTACAGATCGATGCTCGGCCACTCGATGTTGCTGTTGCGTCCGTCGCGAATCTCCATCGTCGGTCGACGAGCACGGAAGTCGATGAAGACGTCGGCATCGAACGTGGCGACGGGGATCGGATTGATCTGGGCCTCGATGGCGTTCATGGCCTCGTTCGCCGCGCCGGCGGCGTCGATCCAACCCTGCAACATCACGACCAGCACGGGTTTGCCGAGACGCGGCAACTCGCCGTTCAATTCGACGTCGGGAATGGAACTCATGACAGTCGTCCGAGCATTTCCTCGGCACGGGCCGCCGCGCCGAGAACCTGTTGGTTGAACGGTTCGAGTTCGGCGGGGTCACGCTGTCCCAGCGCGCCCCCGAGATAGCGGGCGTAGACGCCCTCGAGAATGCAGACCAACTTCCAGAAGGCGAAGGCGACGTAGAAGTCCAGTTGCGAGGTGTCGCGACCGCTGACTTCGGCGTAGCGGGCGGCCAGATCGGCGCGATCGAGGAAGCCGGGGGCGGAACACGCCGAACCGGTCCACGCCGACGCGTCGTCACCCGGTCCGGTCCAGTACACCATCAGCAAACCGAGATCGGCCATCGGATCTCCGAGGGTGCAGATCTCCCAGTCCAGAACCGCGATGACGTTTCCGTCCGGGTCGACCATGCAGTTGTCGAGGCGGTAGTCCCCGTGCACCAGAGAGGCGGGACCCTGTTCGGGGATGCGGGCCAGCAACGCGTCGTGGACCCGGTCGACCGCCGGAAGTTCACGGGTCTTCTGCTGGTTCCACTGTCCGTACCAACGCTTGAGTTGTCGGGCGATGTATCCCTCGTGGCGGCCGAGGTCTCCGAGGCCGACGCGCGTGGGATCGACGCGATGAATGGCGGCCATCGTGTCGACGATCGACTCACTGGCGCGACGACGGGCGTCGGGAGTGAGCAATGTCTCGGCCGCGTCACGGTCGCGAACGACCAAGCCGTCGACGAACTTCATCACGTAGAAGGGCGCATCGTTGACGGCGGGGTCGTCGCAGAAGCCCACCGCGGGGGCGACGGGAACCGGGGTGTCCCGCAACGCATGGATGATCCGATGCTCGCGCCCCATGTCGTGTGCGCTGGCCAGCACGTGGCCGAGCGGAGGCCGGCGGAGCACGAAGCGGTTGCCATTGGCGGATGTGACGCGATACGTCAGGTTCGAATGTCCTCCGGCGATCACGTCGAAGCGGAACGGGCCCTGCGCTCCGGCGACGTTGTGCTCCAACCAGTCGGTGACCGCGTCGATTCGTATACCCGGTGCGTCGGACACGGCGCATACGGTACCCCTCCACGAACGCGTTTCGATATCGAGAGCCCCGATAACGTCCCCCTCATGTACATCGACGTCACCGACGCCTCGTTCGAGAACGACGTTCTGGCCCGCTCCATGACCGTGCCGGTGGTCGTCGATCTGTGGGCTCCGTGGTGCGAGCCGTGCAAGACGCTCGGTCCGATCATCGAACGTGTCGTGGCGGCCACGAACGGCAAGGTCGTTCTGGCCAAGGTCAACATCGACGAGAACCCCGGCATCGCCCAGGCCTTCCGTGTTCAGTCGATCCCCGCGGTCTTCGCCGTTGCGGACGGTCGTGCGATGCCCATGTTCCAGGGTGCCCAACCCGAGCACGTCGTCAAGCAATACGTCGACATGTTGTTGCCGTCCGCCCAGGACGAGGTGATCGCCGATCTGTTGGCCAAGGGCGACGAGGAGAGCCTGCAGGCGGTGCTCGGAATCGATCCCGGCAACGAGGTCGCCATCGTCGCGTTGGCGGGCATCCTCACCGCCCGCGGTCAGGGCGAGGACGCCTTGGCTTTGTTGGCGCGCGTTCCCGAGACCGACGAGGTTCGCAAAGCGGCCGCCGCCGCGCGGTTGTCGATGCGACCCGCCGACGATTTCGACGCTCAACTCGCCGGTCTGCTCGACAGCGTGAAGGCCGACGAGGGCGCGCGCCAGCAGTTCCTCGACATTCTCGAGTTGATGGGCGCCGAGGATCCGCGCACCGCGGGTTGGCGCAAGAAGCTCACCGCGCGCTTGTTCTGAGGGCTCACGATGCCCGTCATTGCCTCCTTGGGATCGTCGGCGGCGGATCGCGTCGGCGACGAGGTCGACGTGATCGTCATCGGTGGTGGCATCACCGGAATCTGCGTGGCCCGCGAGGCCGCGTCGCGAGGGCTGAGCGTCGTGCTGTTCGAAGCGAACGACTTCGGCTCGGGCACCAGTTCGGCGACCACCAAGTACATCCACGGTGGCATCCGCTATCTGGAGCAGTTCGACATCGAGGTGGTGCGCGAAAGCCTGCGCGAACGACGCATCCTCGCGTTGGGCGCCCCGCACCTGGTGGAGCAGACCCGATTCATCATGCCGGCATGGCGATGGAGCAAACCGCCCACCGCGCTCATCGGGGCGGGGGTTCTGTTGTACGACGCGTTGTCGTTCGATCGCAACCGCCACGCGCCCGACAGCCTGCGCATCCCGCATCCGCGATGGCTGTCGCGTCGACGGTTGCTGGACGCGGTTCCGTGGCTCGACCGTGACGGTCTGCAGGGCGCGTTCGCGTACCACGACACCTTGAACATCCATCCCGAACGACTGTTGCTCGCCTACGCCAAGTCGGCGGCGGTGGCCGGCGCTCACTTGTTCAATCACGCACGGGTGACGGCCTTCGTGGGGTCGCAGTCCGGAGGGGTCTTCCGGGTGGAAGGCGTGCGGGTGTCGCACGGGTCGCGGGAGCGCGAGGTTCGGGCCCGGGTGGTGGTGAACGCCGCCGGACCCTGGATCGACACGGTGTTGGCCACCCTCGGACGCCCGACGGGCGTGGGAGTGGATCGTTCCAAGGGGGTTCACGTGCTGACGCGCCCCCTCGGCGGTCCGGGTCGGGTGACCGACGCCGTCTTCGCCCGCGCGCGTTCGGGCCGCCACGTGATCGTGTCGCCGTGGATGGGCAAGTCGTTCATCGGCCCGACCGACACGCCCATCGAGGGTGACGAATCATCGGTGGTGGTCGACCCCTCGGATGTGGACCTCATCTTGGACACCGTCAATTCGACGATGGCTCCCGACGCCGATCGGTTGACGGTGGACGACGTGGAGATGACCACCGTCGGTGTGCGTCCGTTGATTCGCACCGGCGCCGAGGACGAGGGTGGTGGCACGTACTCGGCGAGTCGCCGTCACGAGCTGTACCACCACACGGACCATGGGGTGGCGAACCTGTGGTCGATCGGTGGAGGAAAGTGGACGACCGGCCGCGCCACCGCCGAACAGATGGTGGACCGCTTGTTCGAGAACGAACTGTCCGGACGACGGTCGCGACGATTCGACTCGCGCCGGACGGAGGCGTTCGGCGCCTTCGCCTGGGCCGAGGACGCCGACCCGTTCCTGCGGGCGGCGGCCGAGGAGTTGGTGTCACTCGGGTTGACCGCTCGTTCGGCCGAGACCGTGGCCCGCCTGTACGGAAGCGAGTACGCGCGCATCGCCGACATCGTGCGCGCCGATGCCGATCTGGCCGGGGTCATCGGCGACGGTGCCGACGACGTGGGTGCTCAGGTCGTCTTCGCGGTGACCCACGAATCCGCGCTCACCCTGTCGGACGTGATCGACCGTCGATTGGTGGCGGGCACCACCGGCCACGTGAGTCGCGCGACCCTCGAGAACGTGGCGCGCATCGCCGCACCGTTGTGGGGCTGGGACGAACGTCGAACCGTCGACGAGGTGCGGCGCGAACACGATCGACGAACCGTCACCACCACCCACTGGCGCACACCCACGACCTGAGTCGAGCCGCTCGTCGGATGGCGCCGACGGGAACGGAGCGAGGACAGCGAGATGGAGGCGTGGCGTCCGCCCCCGGACGATGAAACTGCGAACGGTTCCGGGTTCGTCGGGGAGGCCCGTCGACGGCTGGTTCTGTGGCTCCGCTACCTCGGAATGGCCCGATTACTGGGGGCGTCGTTGTCGACGATGTTGATCGTCGGCTTGGCCTGGTTGCTGTTGCGTCAACCCGCGCCACCCGTGGAGGACGGAATGGCGTACGCGACCACGTCGACGCCGGCCGCATCGTCACGGTCCGCGACACCGGGGTCCCCGTCGACACCTTCCACGGCCGTCATCACCGTGCACGTGGCCGGTCGGGTGCAACGTCCCGGCGTGTACGACCTTCCGTCGTCGTCGCGGGTCATCGATGCCGTCAACATGGCCGGAGGTGCGGTGTTCGGTGCGGACGCCGACGCCATCAATCTGGCGGCTCCGGTGGTCGACGGGCAGCGCGTGTACGTCCCGGCGGTCGGCGAGGTGGTGGTGAGCGAGCCGTCCGGTGCCGACGGAGTCGTCGCGGGTCCACGGTTTCCGATCGACATCAACACCGCGACGGTGGTCGACCTCGATCGACTACCCGGCGTCGGTCCCGCCACGGCCGAGGCGATCGTGCGCCATCGCGACGAGCAGGGCCGGTTCGCTTCCGTCGACGGCCTGCTCGACGTGCCCGGCATCGGTGAGGCGAAGTTGGAGGCCATTCGCGGTCTGGTGAGCGTGTGACCGGGTCCGATCACCGACGGGATGGTCGTCGACGCGTGGTCGAGGATCGTTCAGAGGTTGACCGACAACACCGTGGCCGCCACGCCGAGACCCACGAGAGACCCCGCCCACACGCCGATCGACAGCCGCACGTATTCGCGACGCCATTCGGGCCAACTGGTGACCACGCGACTGGTGGAACGACGCGCGGCCAACGTCCCGATTCCGTACCACAGCACGAGGCTGGTGGCGATGGCCAGGATCCAGCGGACCGTTCCGCCCATCACCGGCACTCCGAACAACGGCAGAGTGGGGATCGACGCCACGGCCAACACGAAGCCGGGCGCGCCACGCCACGCGGAGTCGCTGCCCACCAACAACAGTGCGGCCAACAGTCCGAGGATCAGGGCCACGCCGATCGGAACGAGCGGACCGAAGCGACGCACGAGATGCCGATGGTGTCGAGGGCCGTCGGGAACCGAATCCGGGGGAGCGTCGAGGAGCGATCCGATGGCCACGAGAATTCAGGGTACGCCATGGCCTCGGGCCCCCGGTGGCACTGGGTGCCGTTGGCGGCGGTGACCGTGTGGGGGGCCTGGGCCTGCGAACACGGACTCGCGTCGTTCGGTCGACGCGGCGGCTGGTTGTCGTTGTTCATCGCGCTGTGGTTCGTCGTGTTGGGCGTCATCTCCGGTTCGTCGACGGCGAAGTCGTTGGCGGTCGTGTCGCTGATCGTCATCGCCGGGTGGCGATCGATGACCGAGTGGAGCGAGGTGCGCACCGTCGATTTCGGTGACGTGGCCACGGTGGCCACGTTGGCGTCGGATCCCGAACCGTTGGGCCGCGGAGTCAGGGTGGTTCTGTCGATCGAGGGTCGACGTTTCGAGGCCGTCGTCTACGGGGCGAACGCGGCCGGAGTGGGTGGTCTGGAGCGGGGCGAGTCGGTTCGGGTGGTGGGGCGGACACGGGAGACGCGACAGGAGCGGCGACGACGATCGCAGGTGCGTCACATCGTGGGAATGTTGGAGGTGGAATCCATCTCCGATCCGGAGGGTGGCGCGCGACGGCGATCGCGTGCTCTCGAACGTTCGGCCAACGACGTGCGTGACGTCATGGCCCGTGGCGCATCGACGATGAGGGACGACGACGCCGCGCTGTTCGCCGGGTTGGTGTACGGCGACGATTCCGCGCAGAGCGACGGAACGGTGGAGCGATTCCGGGAGAGTGGCCTCGCGCATCTCACCGCGGTGTCGGGGCAGAACGTGGGATACGTGCTCGCGATCGTCACCCCGTTGCTGCGCCGACGTGGTCGGTGGACCCGACTCTCGGCGACGCTGGGGGCGCTGGTGTGGTTCGCGGTGCTCACACGCGTCGAGCCGTCGGTGGTGCGGGCCGCGGGAATGGCGGCGGTGTCGGCGGTCGCCGTGTCCATCGGTTGGCGGCCGCGCGCCATCGAGGTGCTGTCGATCTGCGTGATCGTCTTTCTCATCGTCGATCCGTTCCTCGCGTGGTCGATCGGGTGGTGGTTGTCGACGGCGGGAACGTTCGGTTTGGTGACGGGAACCCCGTGGATTCATCGACTCCTGCGTGGCGCGTGCGGACGACGACGGAGGATGGCGGACTGGGTGGCGCCCACCCTGGCGGCCCAACTCGGCGTCTTGCCGGTGTCGGTGGCCGTGTTCGGTTGGCCGAGCGCGTTGGCGCTTCCGGCCAACCTGTTGGCGGCACCGGTGGCCGGGGCCGTCATGTTGGTGGGCATACCGATGGCGCTCGTGGCCGGGATGGTTCCGGCCCTCGCCGAGGTGGCG
>WLEG01000068.1 GCA_009704425.1 Actinomycetota bacterium
AGGGTGGCGCCCAACAACAGCTGAGCCGACGCCGGGTCGACGACCACCTTGACGGCTTCGCCGTACACGGCCTGCTCGTCCTCGTCGGTGATGTCGCTGTCGAAGAACATCTCGTAGGAGTAACCGCTGCAACCGCCGGGACGCACGGCGACACGAAGAGCCATGTCGGCCGCACCTTCGGCCTCGAGCAGTTCCTTGACCTTGACCGCTGCGGAATCGGTGAGGGTGATCACGATGAGCCTCCAGAGTTGTACGGCGGGAACCCCGCCCCGGTGTAACGACCGGCCCTCCAAGTTTACCCGTCGCCCTCGAACGAGGCGAGGGGTGGTCCCACAATTTCGGTCACCGGGCGACCGGATACCTCCACGTCACCGCCGGTACCATGACCGCATGGCGCGCCGCTTCGCCCCTCCCACCACGGACGAGGTGACGAACCTCCTCCGCGGCGTGATCGACCCCGAGTTGGGCAGCGACGTGGTGGACCTGGGCATGGCGCGGTGTCTCGAGATCACCGACGACGGCCGGGTGCTGATCGAGGTGAAGCTCACCATCGGTGGCTGCCCGTTGCGGGCCCAGATCAAGAAGGACATCGAGACCCGCATCGCCACGCACCCGGGCGTGTTCGCCGTGAAGATCGAGTGGGGCGAGATGAACTCCGACGAGCGCTCGGCCACCATGGCCAAGGCCCGATGGAACGCCAAGGAGAAGGCCGCCGACACCGCCGTGCCCAACACCACGCGGGTGTTGGCCATCGCTTCGGGCAAGGGCGGCGTGGGCAAGAGTTCCGTCACCGTGAACCTGGCCGCCGCCATCGCCGCGCAGGGCTACACGGTGGGCGTGCTGGACGCCGACATCTGGGGCTTCTCGGTGCCGCGCATGTTGGGTCTGGACCAGCGACTGGAGGCCGAACAGAACGAAGCCACCGGACGTCCCATGATCCAGCCGAACGAACGCCGGGTGGGCGACGGATTGCTGAAGGTGGTCTCCACCGGCTTCCTGGTGGAGAACGAGAGCACCGCGTTGATGTGGCGCGGATTGATGCTCACCAAGGCCGTCGAACAGTTCCTGAACGACGTGGCATGGGGCGAGATGGATTACCTGCTCATCGACATGCCGCCGGGAACCGGTGACGTGCAGATGGGTTTGGCGCGCATGTTGCCGCGCACCGACATGGTGATCGTCACCACGCCGGCGGTCAGCGCGCAGAAGGTGGCCATCCGCGCCGCCGACATGGCGCGACGTTCGTTCCTGCGCGTGGCCGGGGTCATCGAGAACATGAGCGAGTTCATCTGCGACCACGGCGAGTCGTACGCGTTGTTCGGTCGCGGTGGCGGCGAGGCGTTGGCCGACGAGATCGGCGCGCCGTTGCTCGGTCGGATTCCCATCGAGCCCGCCGTGGCCGATGGTGGCGACACCGGCGAGCCCGTGTCGTTGAAGGGTGACGGACCGGCCGCGCGCGCGTTCCGAGACATCGCCACCCTCATCATCACCGAAACCGTGCCACCGATTCAGATGGCCGGTTGCTCGGCGCGCGTGGAGTCGGTGACGGCGGTCGCCGTCAATCGCCGCACGGCCTGACGGTCAGATCTCGCCCTTGGGTTCGGTGGCGTCGGTGTCCACCACGGGACCCTGTCGTCCCGGGCCCGACGTGCCACCCCCGAAGTTCGTGCGCACCACGAAGTTGCCGGCCTTCACCCGCTTCATCACGTAACCGCGCAACACGGCGCGCGTCGGCGGGAACAACATCAAGATGCCGAACACGTCGCTGAGGAACCCGGGGGTCAACAGCAGGGCGCCCGCCCCCAGGATCAACACCCCGTCCACCATCTCCTTGGCGGGAATCTGACCCGACGCCAACGTCTGGTTGAAACGAACCCACGTGCGCATGCCCTCACGCTTCACCAACCACGAACCCACGAATCCCACCGCGATGATCAACGCCAGAGTGTTGAGGAATCCGATGGACGCGCCCACGCGGATGATCGTGTACAACTCGGCGATGGGCACCACCACGAACAGCAGCAACAGGATCACGTCGTCACCCTAGCCAGCACCCGGCAACTCGCTCCGTCGCCCAACAGGCCGCGCGGATAGCGTCCCTCCCATGTCCGCCGACACCAACGCGCCCACCCCGCGGCCCCCCAGTGTCGACGCGTTGGCCCGCTCCATCGCCCACGTCGGCCTGCCGCATCCGCTGTTGGTGGACGCCGCCCGACGAGCCATCGCCAGCGGCGATCCGACTCGCGCCGAGAGCATCGCGCGCGACACCGCCGACGCGTTGCTGGTGCCCGTGATCAACGGCACCGGCGTGATCGCCCACACCAACCTCGGCCGTTCCCCCGTGTCCTTCCATCACGACGCGCGCGCCCAGAACCTGGAATTCGATCTGCGCACCGGACAACGCGGCAGTCGTCAGGAGGGCATCGGTCGACTCATCGCTCTGGCGTGCGGCGCCGAGGATGCCATGGTGGTGAACAACAACGCCGCCGCGGTGATGCTGGTGTTGGCCGCGCTCGCCGGCGGACGCGACGTGGCCGTCAGCCGTGGTGAGAGCGTCGAAATCGGTGGTGGCTTCCGCGTGCCCGAGGTGATGGAGCAGTCCGGAGCGCGCTTGGTCGACGTGGGCACCACCAATCGCACGCGTCTGAACGACTATCGCAAGGCCATCGCACACAAGAAGAACGACGTCGCCATGGTGTTGAAGGTGCACCCGTCCAACTATCGCGTGGAGGGTTTCGTCGAGGAGACCTCGGTGCACGAACTGTCGTCGCTCGGCGTGCCGGTGGTGGCCGACATCGGCTCGGGTCTGTTGGACGCCGCCTGTCCGTGGTTGCCCGATGGCCCGCCCGGTTGGTTGAACGGCGAACCGGCCGCCCGTCAGTCGTTGGCTGCCGGCGCCGATCTGGTGACGTTCAGCGGCGACAAGTTGATGGGCGGCCCGCAGAGCGGGATCATCGCCGGACGCGCGGATCTGGTGAAGGCCTGTGCCGCGCATCCGTTGGCGCGCGCCCTTCGACCCGGTGGCTTGGTGTTGTCGGCGCTGCATCACACCGTGCTCTCCTATCTGGCGCGCACCGCCACCACCGACATCCCGTTCTGGCGCATGGCCGCCGCACCGTGGGCCACGTTGCGCACGCGGGCCGAGGCGATCATCGCCGCGGCCGGACGAGGAGCCGTGGCCGATTGCGATTCGCTTCCCGGTGCCGGCAGCACTCCGGGTGCCTCCATCCCCTCGGTGGCCATCACGTTGGACGGCGATCATCTCGTCGCGTTCCGCTCGGCCTCGCCCCCGCTCATCGCCCGCGTGCGCGACGACGTCACCTTCATCGACGTGCGCACGATCGATCCGGCCGACGACCACGTGGTGGCCGCCATCCTGCGTTCGCTCCACTGACATGCGCGTTTTCGCCACCGCCGGTCACGTGGACCACGGCAAGTCCACGCTCATCAAGACCCTCACCGGCACCAACCCCGATCGTTGGGCCGAGGAACAGGAACGCGGACTCACCATCGATCTCGGATTCGCGCACCTGGACACGCCCGACGGCCAACGGATCTCGTTCATCGACGTTCCGGGTCACGTGCGTTATCTCGGAAACATGTTGGCCGGAGTGGGCGGCATCAACGGCTGCCTTTTCGTGGTGGACGCCAACGAGGGATGGATGCCCCAGACCGAGGAGCACCTGCGCATTCTCCACCTCACGGGCGCGCCGGCGGGTGTGATCGCTCTCACCAAGGCCGATCTGTGCGACTCCGATCATCTGGAACTGGCCACACTCGAGGTGATCGATCACGTGGAGGGCACGTTCCTGGAAGGCGCCGCCATCGTGCCGGTGTCGGCAACCACCGGCGCCGGCATGGTCGAACTCGTCGAGGCACTCGCGGCGATGGCCCGCTCCACACCCGCCTCGGTCGACCGTGGTCGACCACGATTGTTCGTCGATCGCGTGTTCGCGGCCAAGGGCAGCGGCACGGTGGTCACCGGAACGTTGCGCGACGGTTCGTTCACCGTGGGCGACCACGTGATGGTGGGCCCGCGCCAGTTGGAAGCCCGCATCCGTGGCATCCAGACCTTGGGCGAGAGCGTGGAGCGCATCTCACCCGGGCACAGGGTGGCGCTCAATCTGGCCGGCATCGATCATCGCGAATTGCAGCGCGGTGATTGCGTGGTGAAACCCGGCCAGTGGTTCCACGGCGATCGGGTCGACGCGCGACTGCAGGTGTTGGATTCGCTCGGACACAAGGTGTCACGACGCGGCGCGTACACGGTGCACATCGGCAGCGACGAGATTCCGGCCCGTCTACGGGTGATCGGTCCCGAGTCCGTCGAACCGGGCGCCACCGCGTTCGTGCGGTTGCACCTGGATCGTCCCGTTCCGTTGTTGCCTCACGATCACTTCATCCTGCGCGAGAGCGGACGCAGCGAAACCGTCGGTGGCGGCCAGGTGTTGGACGTAAACCCCGTGCGACCCGCCTCGCGCGCCACACCCGACACCGATTGGCGACGAGTCGTGGCCGAACGCGGACCGATCACCGTTCATCAGCTGTCTCTGCTCACCGGCGAATCGATCGCGCCCACCGTGGGAGCCTGGGTGTTGGACCAGTCGCGCTTCCACGCCATGCACGACGACGTCGCGAAACGCATCGAGTCCGCCGGCGCCGAGGGCCTCGACGTGGCGGTGTTCGACGACATCGAGCGCGCCATCATCGACACCCTCGACGGCGTGTCGCACGACAACGGACGCGTTCGGTCGAAGGGCACCACCGATCCGTTGCTGGAACATCCGGTGATCGAACGACTGCGAACGGGCCTCTGCGCTCCCCCGGCGCCCGCGGACATCTCCAACGCCGACCTGCGTCGACTGGCGAAACTGGGCGTGTTGTTCGAGCGCGACGGTGAATGGTTCCACGTGGACGCCGTGGAGATCGCGCGCACCAACGCGCGACGGTTGTTGACCGCGCATCCCGACGGTTTCACGATGTCGCAGTTCCGCGAGGCTCTGGGCGTCACGCGCAAGCACGCGGTCCCATTGGCCACCGAGCTGGACGCTCGCGGCATCACCCGACGGCGCGACGACGTGCGCATCGCCGGGCCGCGTCTGTGATTAGGCGATGTGACGGAAGGTCAGGTTCACGCGCGGCTCGGTCACCTTGGTGGTCTTGGGTAGGTCGTGCATCCAACAGTGCTGGGTGAGGCCGCGCATCACCAGCACCGAGCCGGGTTCCAGAGCGACCTCCACAACCTCGCGCGACTCGCGATGTCGAAAGCGAAACCGCCGCACGGCGCCGAACGACAACGACGCGATCACCGGCTCGGAACCCAACTCACGTTCGTCGTCGGCGTGCCATCCCATGGAGTCGTGGCCGTCGCGATAGAGGTTGGCCAACACCGTGTTGAACGAGCAGTCGGCGAACCCGGCGGCGACTTCGGCCAACTCCCGCAATCGTGGCGTGAAATCACGCGGTTCCAGCGTGAGTCCCGAATAGGTGTAGGCACGATCGCCGTACCAACACGCCAATCGTGGCTGGGGCACCTCGCGACCGAACAACACGATGTTGCGACTCTCCCACGGTGTTTCGTCCACGAGTGCGATCAGATGCTCGCGCGCTTCCGTCAGCGTGAAGACGTCGGTGTGGTACCAGACCTCGCCGTCGTACGGCAACAACTGCCGAACGTCACCGCGGTCGAAGAGTGTCATCGCTCGCGGTAGTCGCGCGCTCCACCCGCTTCGGGTTCCACTTCCAGCACGACGCCGTCGATGGCCACCACGCGGGCCACCTCGCCGGCCTTCACCGGCGTGGCGCGGTTGGTGCGGGCCTTCCAACGCGATTCGCCGATCTGCACCGCACCGTCGGGAGCGATGTCGGTCACGGCACGACCGGTCTCGCCGATCAGGCGCTCACGACCGATGGTGGGCGTGGCGAAGCGGGTGCGCGTCATGCTGGGCATGCCCGAGATGTAGGTGAGGGCGATGCCACCGATGCCCACCAACAACGTCAACCACGACACGCGCAGGTTCTGCTGATCGAACGTCGGGAACAAGAACACCGATCCGATGGAGAACGCCACCAGACCCACACCGGTCCAGAGACGTGGTAGTCCCACCTGCACGTCGACGGCGAAGGCCACGAAGCTGAACAGGATCAAACCCAACGCCCAGCCCCGTTCGGGCAACGCGCCCAGTCCGTAGAAGCCGAGCAAGGCCAACACCGCGCCCACCACACCGGCCACACCGATGCCGGCGGTGAAGAACTCGAACAGGATGAGGGCCAGACCGATGATGAGGAACAGGTACGCCACCGGCGGACTGGCCGAGGTGTGCAACATCTGCGGCCACAGGCCCAACTTGTGGAATCGAACGGTGGTGATGTCGTTGGCCACGGTGCCGTCGTCGTTCAGGTTCTCCACCGCGGTGTCGAGTTCCACACCGTCGATGGTGAGACCGTCGAGGGCGAACACCATGTTGCGAATGGTGGGCGCACCCTCGTCGCTGATCTCCAACTTCAGGGCACCGGCGCGACGCGCGTCCTGGAAGCCCAGGGTCTCGGTGCGCAACGCGTCGGTGGCATCACCGAAGTCGACGCCGTCCACCAACGGCGTTCCCGAGCGTCCAATGCGCGCGCCAGGCGCCATGCCCGTGGCATCGGCGGCCGACAACAACTGCGCGGGAAGACCCGTGGCGCGCGCACCCGACGGGCCCACCCAGATGGCCACCGGCACCGAGGCGGTGGCGATGCGCTCGTACAGATCCTGCATGGTGTCGCGACCCACCACGGCGGCCTTCGAGTTCAACTGCAACACGAGAGCCTGAGCACCGTTGGTCTCCGCGCGATCGATGGCCTGCTCGATCTCGTCCACCATGATGTCGTCCATCAATCCGGACACCTGCAACACGTCCACCGGAGCCAAACCCACCACCGTGCTCTCCACGCTGGTGGTGATGGCGGTGTCGTCGGGGACCGCTGTGTCCGATGACGCATGTGCCGTACCCGAGAAACCGAGCACGGCACCGGTGGCCATGAAGAGGATCGCTAGTCTGCGCACGAGTGCCTCCGAAGAGCGTTAGTCCGAGCCGAACGTTCACCATGTCGCGGTTGCTCGTGGTGGCCGGCAAGGGGGGTGTCGGCAAGACCACGGTAACCGCCGTGATGGCACGCGCCTCAGCCGACAGCGGACTCCGGGTGCTGGTTGTGACCCTTGACTCCCGAACCGGACTGGCCGAGTTGCTGGGTGGTCGCGCCACCGACGGCACCACGTACGAGGGCACCACGATCTCGTCGGGCCTCGGTCCGAACGGCACCGGCAGCATCCACCTGCGCACCATCACGGCCGGCGAGGCGTTGCAGGACTACCTGGCCACCCAAGGGCTGGCCCGTCTGGCCAAGCGTTTGGTGGCCACCGGCGTGGTGGGTGTGGTCTCCAGCGCCGCACCGGGCATCGACGACCTGTTGGTGTTGGGCAAGATCAAACACCTCGTCGGTCTCACGGGACCCGACGGAGACCACGACCTCATCGTGGTGGACGCGCCCGCGGCCGGACACGCTCTCAGCTTCCTGCAGTCACCCAAGGCGATGGCCACCACCATTCGCGGCGGTCCGTTGCGCTCGCAGGCCATCGAGGTGCAGCAGATGTTGACCGACTCCGACAAGTGCCGGGTGTTGATGGTGACGTTGCCCGAGACCACGCCGGTGAACGAGATGTTGGAGACCACCGAGTTGTTGCGCGAGTCGGTGGGAGTCGCCTTCGCTCCGGTGGTGGTGAACAACGTCGACATCGCGACCGACGTGGAGCAACTGGTGGCCGAGGGAGATCTGCCCGTTGGCGCACTCGCCGACGCCGCCGCGTATCGGGCCGAGAGAAGCGCGCTCCATCGCCAGGCCATCGAACGCATCACCACCCACGGACTGGACGACGTGATCACCCTGCCGCACGTGGCCACGGCATCCATGAGTGCCGACGACGTCATCTCGTTGGCCGACCGGTTGCGCGGAGTGACGCCCAGTAAGCCGCGCCCGAGGAAGTCGTCATGAGCGCACCCGACTTCGCATCAGTGCTGGACGGCTCCAAGGTGGTGGTGTGCTGCGGATCAGGCGGTGTGGGCAAGACCACCACCGCGGCGGCGTTGGCCATCGCCGCCGCACGACGCGGACGACGCGTGGTGTTGATCACCATCGACCCGGCCAAGCGGTTGGCCGACGCGTTGGGTGTGGGCGCGCTGTCGAACGATCCGGCCCGCGTTCCCCTGGACGGTGACGCGCAACTGTGGGCGATGATGTTGGACGCGCGCGCCACCTTCGACGCGGTCATTCGCGCGCAATCGCGCAACGAGGCGCAGGCCCAGCGCATATTGAACAACCCGTTCTACGTGAACATCGCCAGTCGACTGTCGGGCAGCCAGGAATACATGGCCGCCGAGAAGCTGTACGAGTTGGCCAACGACGACCGCTTCGACCTGGTGGTGGTGGACACGCCACCCACGCGCGAGGCCCTCGACTTCCTGGAAGCGCCGCAGCGTTTGATGAACTTCCTCGACCA